>QHOS01000023.1 GCA_003219415.1 Verrucomicrobiota bacterium
CGTGGAAAAGCACGACTGCACCGGTCACTTCATCGTTAGCGTTCTTGATTGGGACAGCGCTGATTTCGATATGTCGCTCGCTGTGGGTTCGCGAATCGGCCAGATTCAACTCGCCTCGCATCGCTGCGCCAGTGAGTAGCGTTTCCGCAATCAGTTGATCCAGCGTTGCGTGACGGACGGCTTCGACCAAAGGAACGCCGACTGCCGGATCGCGCAGCTCGAACA
>QHOS01000169.1 GCA_003219415.1 Verrucomicrobiota bacterium
AAGACCGCCCTCGGTGGCGGTCGCTCAGCTTTTTCTCGTTAGGCCTATGAAAACAACACTTTTCGCCAGTCGAGCGGCTGGCGGACTGATTCTTCTCACCGCTTTGGCACAGTCTGCAGTTCATTCCAAGCCTATTTCCGCGCCGTTGACTCCCCTGTCCATTGACGGGACTTACGAACTCACGGAACGCGTCATGGCCAATGGCACGGTTCTTCGGCCTCCTTCAATTGTAGCGCTGTATACGATGGCTGACGGGCGGTTCAATCTGAATCTTTTCGTCAAGAATGGCGATGGAACGATCGCGTCCGAGTCGACGGTCGGACGCTACACGTTCAGCACGGACAAGTACTGCGAGTGGATCGTCTACACGACAAGAAACAATCTCGATAAGGCAGGGGTCACAAACGAGGCGCCTGCGGTGACCAATCACTGCACGCCCGTTACCTCAAAGGATGGCCGATTCAATTTTTCGCCGCCTGGCGAAGGGGTGGATGTCAGTTTCGGGGCGGAGGGTTTCACCGCGAAGATCGGCGGTAACTTCGTCGATCATTGGAGGAAGATCCGATAGCCGAGATGCACGAAAGGCCTAACCAGACGATGAAGCCAGCGGCTAACCGTCCTGAATGGCCGCTTCCAGTTCCTTAAACCCAGTCTTGTGCGGCCCGCTGAGCAATCCCCTGAAGTCGCTCTGTTAGGGCGTGAAGTGCAGATTCCCGCCGTACGTGCCGCCAAACATCCCCCCGTCGCATACCGTTGGGTCTGGTGGAGTGCAGGGCGACGTCTGCAGCGCGACGAGAGTCCCCTCGAAAGTGCCTTGCCCGTGCAGATTCGTCAGCCCGCCCGTACCCTGCTCGAGAACCCAATTAGCGGAAGCCACGCCTTGGGCGTTAGCGGTGCCTTCATAGATCATCACCATCGTGCCGGATTGCCCATTCACAACACCAGTGAAAATGCCGCTACCGTGGAACGTCGCGGACCCGTTTCTATAAACAACGTCACGCTCCGTCCCAGTATAGCAGCCACCCAGGGTTCCAGAAAACGTCTCGGTGATGTCCACGGTGATGATTAGATTGCGGCCAACCTGTTTGAAATCGGTAACAATATTGCAATCAACCCACAGGCCGCTCGCAGCAATGAATCCCGGAGCGCTTGACCCGTTCCCTCTTGATTCACCGGCCTGACTCCCGGGCAATGGGAGGAATACCGCCAGGATAGCGAGTGCAACGAAGGCTTTGCCCAACGCTGCTGTTAGGTGACGAGACTTTGACCGGCTTTTTTTATTATCGCAGTTCATGATTGACCTTTCATATGTTGTGCAGACGGAGACTCCCATTTGCAGTTTCGTGGTGTGCGAGAAGCATGTCAGGTGCGTCGAGAACGAATTGGAGAAATCCTGAGTAGGGTCTCGCATTAGAACGGGCAAGACTAGGGACGCGTCTGCCGTTCTGTCAATGAGACCTTAGTCTTATTAAACTTTAGTATAATACGGGAAGGCCAGTAACCGCACGGTTGGGGGATGGGAGTCGTTTCCGTTTACACGCTTTTCTCTCCATCTACACAAGATAAGAACCCCGCTGACCAAAACGCCTAACAAATCGATGAAGCCAACCCAGCCATTTGTATTGTACCGGCGACGAACTTCACACTTTGCTTCAAGTGGCTGGGTGGCTTATCTCTTTGACTCATGATCTTCCCAGCTCATTCGCCCTCTCGGGCTTGCCCGTCTATGTCGTGGCTTCCCAGCTCACTCCATTCTCGTTAGGTATTACGCGCATATGAAACAATTCCTCATTGTTCTTGGTTCGATCTTTCTTGCAATCGTTGTGTTGGCAGCCATCGGTATCGCCTTCGTCGCAGTGCGCGGCAATGCGCTCGACAAGGAAAGCAAAGCTTATGCTGACACCGCCATTCCTGCCATCATAAACGGGTGGAGCGAGAAGGAGCTCCTCGACCGCGCGAGTCCCGAGTTCAAGCAAGCCGTCACACAACAACAATTAGATCAGATGTTTAACTGGTTTGGCAGCCTCGGTCGATTCCAAAAGTACGACCCGCCACAGGGACAGGCTCTCATGTCCGCTACCACGCAGAACGGCAAAGTCATTTCTGCGCAGTACGCGACGAAGGCTACGTTCGAGAAAGGAGAGGCGACGATCACGCTCGGCCTGATTAAGCATGGCGACCAGTGGCAGATTCTGAGATTCAACGTGAACTCAGCACAGCTAATGCCAAAATAGCCGCGCTGGCGACTTGCTACTGCAACGATATTTAACGCGAAGCAGCGAAGAGGAAGATTGATATCGAGCGCGTCGAAGTTGAGGCTGAAGCGGAATTTGAAGCAGAAGGCGAAGCTGCAAAGGCCGTCTCCTATCGAGCGCGCGTGAAGGCGAGAGCTTCAGAAGACGACATTCGCGTCCTCATTGTACACACCGATAAAGTCGCTGAGATCCAAAACACTGTTAGAGCGTCGACGCCCGTCCTCCTTAAGAGTATAGAGGCAATCACCGTATGAATGAATTGATCAACAAACTGTCACTTGCATTGGTCCCGATAAGCTTCGCACTGGTCGCGTTGAAGGCCGCGCAGCCAGAGATCAATCCCTCCCACATTGATGCGTACGTCACGCCCTATTACGATTCGAAAGGCCCAGAGGTCAAAGTCCGCCGGTTTAGTTCCGGTCTGGCGTCGGCGAAGGAAGATGACTTTCTTGCCACCATCGCCCAGATGAAGAAAGATTGGGACCGGCTCACGTTTCCTGAACTCTATGTCGCCGCGATCCGGCTGTACGACCTGGGCTATCGAAAAGAATCGGTTTACTGGTTTTATTCTGCTCAGTATCGCGGTCGGCAGTTTGGCATTCTCCTGGATCAAACCAAGATGGGAAGCATCGGTAGTCCTGGCTTTGAGCTGTTGCACGCTCAGAACGCTTTTTATCAGCTCGTGGGGACTTACATCAATGGTTACGCCTTCGGAGATATGGACGGGCTCGTGAAGATTGTGGAAAGAGTCCAGAAAGAAGGCCGTCGCATACCTGATTTAGAGGCGACCTACCCGGGCGTTACATTCAGAACTAAAAGCGAATGGCCGTCGGCTAACGCTGATCTCGCTGATGGGATGAACCAGCTGATATCGATGCTGAAAGAGAAGAAGGACGACATAAAGCGCCAGCGCATCGAGCGAGGAGTCGAGGAAAAGTTCTCGAAACTAACAAGTAAGGAGCTACCCAGCCGCTAGAGCCAGCACTACCATCGAGGCCGAAGGCACAAGTTGCTGTGAAGCTTAGAGGAATATGATCGCGGCTCTTCTCATCGCACTGATCATCCTCGGTCTGCCGACGCTTTATTTCGCATGGCACAGCCGAGAGTTTCGCAAATTCTTGGCTGGTACGTTCTTCGTCAGCGCGGGAATTCTATTCTATCTCTACCTTACCAAGGTGTCGGTGCCGCTGCTCGGCACCAGTCTTGTCCTGACGCCAGAAATCAGCGGGTTCCGCTCCATCGTTTATTTCATCCTGTTCGCGCTTTGCTTCTACTTTGGTTTTATCAAAACGCCGAAAGATTCGGGCAAGTGACGCTGTCATGTTGAGCGAAGCGAAACATCTCTGGTCTATTTTCGTTGGTATCGGCCCAAAAGGGATCCGAGATTCTTCGCTTCGCTCAGAATGACATTCCAAGATGCCTTGTAAGTGCTTGAGGCCTATGATGCGACTGACTGTTGTGCTTTCTGCGATGGCATTTCTTCCGTATTTCGCACTCGCCAAGCGTTCCGCGCCGCCAAGGGTTGAGCCAGCGATTCACGACAGTATCCGCTATGTAGC
>QHOS01000170.1 GCA_003219415.1 Verrucomicrobiota bacterium
CGGGGCCTCCATACTCGCAATGAGTAATAGCATTCATCGGATGACTTGGAGCACGCCTATGATTGCAATCGTTACTCGATATCCAGTAGGCGATGAACGTCACCAATACCAAACTAGCGAAAATGACGGACGCACTCCACTTTAGAATACGCTTTTTTTTCATCGGCCTAACGAGGCTTGCTCCTTCCATCGTTGTTCGTCCACGCCCTTCACAAGCAGCCATAGCATCAGCGATATTTCCCCGGGGCCGGCGAGCGCGAGGTTGTACGGATACAGATAGTGTGCGAGCGGCCGCCACAGAAGGGTCAGGTAACCCAAGCCGGCAAGCACCTCCAGCACGCCAATAATTCGAGGCAGGAAGGTTGACCTGAAAATGAGGTAGCCGACCAGGACACACCAGAATCCGAAGAACACCAGGCCGATGTCGTAGGCCTGCGCATTCAATTTGACAAGCAAGAGCGCCAGAGACTGCAACTGTTCAGGCGCAAACGCGCTCAAGGAGCTTTTGCCTTGCAGGACAAGCAAGGGGGCGAGTTGAAAAAGACTGCTAAGGGCCCACATCGCGCATCCCAGGAGCATGACGAACCCAGCGAGTAAGGAGGCGCTCCTATTGACCGGCTCAAAGAGACCATAGAAGAGAACCGCCCAAATGAGATGGAACGGCACAGTCATGAGGGAAGCCACGAACCCTAGCCGAAATAGAGACTCGTGCGAGAGGATGTTGGCGGCTGTCGCGGTTGCGCTGGCGGGCACAACGAGCATGCCGAGAACGACCATTTGGCCAAAAACTGACGTCAGGCTTCCGAGCAAATAGGAGACGCCAGCCATCCTGGCCTTGAAGCGCGGCGACGCTTCTGCAATCCGTTTCGTCATTACAACTGTGCTCACACTTCTTTTCCTTGTGGGAGTGATTTAGCTAAGCGTGTAGATGAATCAGATAGGTCCGCAATAACAGTGGAGCTGGCCTGCTCCTTCCATCGTTGAACGTTCACGCCCATCACTGTCGGCCGAGATACCGGCTGTTCGCTTCATCTCGTGCATTGTCACCTTTTGTTCCTGTTCGACAGTAATGACGACTTTCCCTCGCGCGTGGCCTTCACCGAGATAGCGAAGAGCGTCCGTGGAGTCGCTTAACTTGTAAGTTCGGTCAATGACCGGTGTGATCTTTCCCGCCTGGGTGAGGCCGCACAGCATAATGAGATCCTGTTTGCTCATCTTGGTCATGTACTGAGCGAACTTTTGATCGGTGAATGATGACAATCCACGTGCTGTGAAAAGATTACCAGCGATGCGTCCAATGGCCTGACCTTCTTTTACCCCGGCTCCGCCCATCCCGGCCAAAACGCAAATGCCTTTGGGATTCAACACGCGACGGCGTTCAGCGAAGGAATGGTTGCAAACGTTATCGAAGATCACGTCATAACGCTGGTCGCTCCTGGTGAAATCTTCTTTGGTGTAATCGATCACGTGATCGGCGCCGATCGATCGGACAAGATCGACATTCCGCGTGCTGCAAACAGCCGTGACATCTGCGCCAAAAGTTTTGGCGATTTGCACGGCGAAAGTTCCTACGCCTCCGGTGGCGCCGTTGATCAAAACCTTCTGCCCGGGCTGAATCTTTCCCTCGCGCAGGCCCTGCAGCGCAGTAAGTCCGGCCAACGGGAGAGAGGCGGCTTGCTCAAACGAGACGTTCGGCGGCTTAATGACCAGCGACCGCTCGGAAGGACATGCATGTTCCGCCAGAGAGCCTCGACAGGTGCCGAACACTTCGTCGCCCGGTTTGAATTGCGTCACGTTCTTACCGACTGCTTCCACCTGGCCGGCGACATCACGGCCGAGCCGCGTGTCTCTTGGTTTGCGCAACCCGAAAATCAAGCGATTAAGCCATGCGTCGCGGATCATGTATGCATCCAGCGCGTTGAGAGAAGCCGCCCGAACTTTAATCAGCACCTGTTCGTCAGTCGGAACAGGCTTTTCAACGTCTTCAAACTTGAGAACGTCCGGCGAACCGTATTCGCAGTAACGAATAGCTTTCATAGGATTGCTTAAAGCAGTGATCTTGCGATCGCAGTCGTTAGTAGAAGTCCAGTAGGCGATAAAACTCCACACGACTAACGCGAGCAGAATGACAGCCGCACTCCATTTGAATATGCGTTTTAGCTTCAATATCTAAAGAAATACCGGTAACTGCAGTGAAACAGATTTGGTTGAACCTGCGTTGACGTAGTCCACTTCGCTATCGTCTCCTTTTTTCAGGCCTTTAAACAAGATCCAGAAGCTTACCACCAGTTCGAAGATGGCCAGCGGAGAATCGAACCAGTAATCGTTAACGACCTCGTTGAAGTGAGGGAAAATCAGGAAAACAAAGGCACAGAAAACGCACCACGCAGACGCGACTAGACCGAAAGCAGCCAGCGTTTTTGGGATATACCCCGACCTAAGCCATAAATAGGCGCAGACGGTCGCGGCCAATCCGAAAAAAGGCAGACCCACATAGTAATCGTCGAAATTCGCTGCGAGGGTTACTCTGGCTAGTGCCTGCAACTGCTCGGCACCTAAGACTTGCAAGTAGCCCGTGTTGCCTAAAAGTCGCAGCGTGCCAAGGAGATTTAATGTCGAAAGAAGCCACAACAACGCGAACACAAATCGGAAGAGCGCTCCGATCAATGCGAGGAGGCGATCTACTGGCCTAAGGATCACATACAGCGCCGAAAGTAAGACGACAACGCTTACGCCGTAGGTAAGAAAACAAATGAGCGCTACCCGCAGTTGAGTCTGGTGCGCCACAATATTCCGAGCGGTTTCTACAGCGTTGCCCGGGACGACTAGCGGACCAAGCAACGCATAGTTTCCGAACACGACGATCACCACAGCCAAGAGGCCGCTGACTCCCGCAATTTTTGCGGCTGTACGTTGTGAATTGTCGATCCTGTTCATGCGGTCTTCAGCTGCGCTGTAGCACGGGCAGGCGACTTTACCTTTGCACCTTTGATTAGAAGCCAGAGCATGATTGCCAGTTCACCAAACAGAAATGGCTGCGCGTAACGAAAAGCCGCATCGTAGTAAGACGGTGGAGCAAATAATGCCATTGGACTCAGGACCAGCCAGGCGACACAGTTAATCATTAGCCAGACGCCTATGATGCGTGGCAGGAATCCAGAGCGGAAAACGAGTAACCCAAAGGGAAACAGCCATAGCCCCCAGAAGATCTCGTTGATGAAATTTCCCTGGGAGTGCAGACGAAGGAAAAACATGCCCACGGCGTTACGCTGCGCCTGCTCGAAGACATTTAGAAAATCGGCGCCGCGGAAAAGGATAAAAGCGGCGATGTTATTCAGGGTATTTAGAAAACCGACCGCCGCGGAAACCAGGACGAACCCAAGCATCGCCACGGTCCATGGCTTACTTACCCTGTTAAGTAGGTGATAGAGAGTAACTCCCAGGCAAATGAAAATAATGTGCGTCCACAGATCACCAATGATCCAGAGCCGGAACAGCGTTTCGTGATTTAGTACGTTATTGGCGGTTGCCGCCCCATTGCCGCGGACGATGAGTCTTGTGGGAGCGTAAATCAGACTGAACGGCCCTGTCAGTACCATTGATAAATAGACAGCACCGGCGATACGCGCGGCTTTATCAGTCGGATACATAAGTCTAATTGGGTAGGGGCGATTGACCCCGATCGCCTGTCGATCTGAAGGAGACGAAAGGTGTAGTCATTCTTATCAGATAGGTCCTCGATAGCGGCGTTGCCACACTGCTACGGCGAGAAATGCAGCGGCGAATATCAGCCCGATCCAAAGCCCCGGCGTGGTTAGGTATCTTCCGGGAGTAAGTTGAATTAGGGAATTGATTGCGATGCCGTGGTGCGGCTGAAAGGCGAACGCTGTG
>QHOS01000060.1 GCA_003219415.1 Verrucomicrobiota bacterium
AGCCACCGTTGCTGCGCTTTTAACGAAAAACGCGCGTAACCCTGATCTGTTTGGCGAGGAAATCGAGTTTAGCAAAGAGAAATAGCCGCCGCCTGCTGTCATGTTGAGCGACGAGAAACATCTCTAATTATTGGCTTGGCGAGCGCTAGAAAAAAACGGAGATTCTTCGCTTCACTCAGAATGACAAGTTGCACGACGTGTAATGAAAAAGCGATCTGTCAGCGCGATTCCCTGTTTGCAACAATTGATGATTGAAGACTCTTCTGACAAAGTTCGGGATGCTTGAAAATCATTTTCGCCCAACCTTTCTTTTCTCGCTTCTATTGCTGTGTGCTCCGCCGGTTGATGCGCAACAAACGCCAGGGACAGCGTCGAGTCCGAACGCTTCGCCATCGCCGACACCGCCTATCTTTTCGCCGCAGACCCTGGGGGAGCTGAAACAATTGCAACAGGCAGCTCTGACCAGCGATTACGCTTACAGGCAGGTCGCACATCTATCGAATAACATCGGACCGCGATTGACCGGATCCGCACAGGCGGCCAAAGCCGTTGAGTACGTCGCCAGCGAATTAAAGGCAATAGGCTGCGAAGTACAGTTCGAAGGAGTGATGGTACCGCATTGGGTTCGCGGCGAAGAAACAGCAGCGCTTGTTCAATTTCCCGGACAGGCTGCGAATACCACGCAGAAAATTGTCTTGTGCGCGCTCGGGGACAGCATCGCGACACCTGCGGATGGAATCAAAGCAGAAGTGATCGCTGTCAGAAATTTTGATGAACTAAAATCGCTGCCTCGCGAGAAAGTCGCGGGCAAGATCGTGCTGTTCAATTATCCGTTCGACAAACAAATGGCCGCGGAAGGTCGCGGTGGCGAAGCATACGGCGAGGCAGTTGTTTATAGAGCCGATGGCCCGAGCGCAGCCGCGCGACAAGGCGCTGTTGCATGCTTGATTCGTTCAGTGGGCGGAGCCGACTATCGGCTGCCACATACTGGACAGACGGATTACGCAAATGATGCGCCGAAAATTCCAGCCGGCGCAGTCACCGCGGAGGATGCGGATTTGATCGCGGACCTGATCCGACAAGGACCCGTCAGAATGAAATTGGTTCTCACGCCCCAAACGCTGCCGGATGTCGAAAGCGCAAATGTGATCGGTGACATTAAAGGCAGCGAACATCCCGAACAGGTGATCGTCGTTTCGGGTCACCTGGATTCGTGGGACTTGGGGACGGGTGCAATCGATGATGGTGCCGGCGTCGCAGTATCGATGGAGGTAGCGAACGTGATCCAAAAACTTCATCTCAAGCCAAAGCGCACAATTCGCGTGATCGCGTGGATGAACGAAGAAAATGGGTTGGCCGGATCAAAACAGTACGCAAAAGATCACGAAAAAGAATGGATGAACCATTTCGCAGCCATGGAAACAGACGGTGGCGCCGATCATCCGCTTGGCATCAATATCAAAGCAAAGCCAGAAGTGAAAAAGACGTTCGCACCTGTTGCAGCAATCTTGCAGGCATCAGGCGCAGGCATGCTCAACCTGGTCGAACATTGTGGCGCCGACATTGGCCCGATGGAAAAAGCGCGTTGCGCCTTGCTTTGTCGATCGGTTTGCTCGCGGTCGCGGTATGTCCGCCACACTGTTCGGCGCAGGAGCGAAAGCAAGGACCATCAAAGATCGACAAGTTTGTTACCGTTTACGGTGCAAAAATTCATTACGTCGAAGCAGGTAATGGCGCTCCGCTAATCTTGGTTCACGGCTTGGCAGACAGTGTGGAAATTTGGGATCCGGTCATCCCGCCGCTTGCCGCGAAATTCCGCGTCATCGCGTTCGACGAAATCGGTTTCGGCCATTCCGACAAACCGCTGCTTGATTATCGCGTCAGCACGTTCGTGGATTTTCTAGATGGCTTTTTGAAGGAACTGAAAATCGAGCACGCGTCGCTAGTAGGTAATTCATTGGGCGGCTGGATTGCCGCAGCCTTTGCGCTGGCGCATCCTGAACGTGTGGATCGGCTGGTCTTGTGCGATGCCGCCGGCTACCGCGCGTTGGCACAAGCGATGGGACCCCGAACGCTGGACGCGTTGAAGTTAGCTAGCCGAGATGACATCCGATATTTAGGACCTCTCACTTTTCACAACAAACAGTTTTACGAAGGGACTGCGGTGGATGACGCATTCAGGCAAAGAGTTATCGCAGGCGATAACTACACAGTCAGCCGGGTCCTCGATTCACTCATTCGTGGCGACGACGCCCTGGACAATAGACTGCACGAAATCAATCGACCGACACTTATCTTATGGGGTCGCGATGACAAACTCATTCCGCTCAGCTTCGGTGAGCGCTTTCATCAAGAAATCGCGGGTTCTCAACTTCGAATCGTCGACAACTGTGGCCACATGCCGCAGATCGAATGCGCCAATGAATTCACCACCGCCGTGCTGCAATTTTTGACCGACGCAAAATGAACTTCAGGGGAGCGATCCGCGCTTCAAATTGCGCATCTCGTTGAGCGCGAAATTCGCTGCTCGCCGGCCCCGATTGCGCACAAATCGCCACGGCCCGGCATCGACAAAATAAGTGAGCAGAATGCTGTCGCGCGTTTTCACTTCGGTTCCCACCGGGTCGGCCGAATGCCACGTGTTATCAGCAACTGCGAATGCATAACCGCTGTTAGGCGAGAACGGCATCTGCGCCTTCTTTGGTTTTCTCCCGTTGGGGAGAACCTCGTGAAAAATAGTTCCGATATGCGGTGTCGAGTTGTCCGGCGGCAAATAAAACTGGACTGTGATGCCTTTCCAAAGACTGTCGGTATGTTTGAAAATGCGATATCCGGGAATATCGCGCGTTAGGATTGGCACGGGATACAGGCTCACTTTCTCGAAGTTTTCGCCGAACCGGCGTTTTAAGCCTGGCGCTAGTTTCTGCACGAATTTGGCCTCCAACTCTTTGGAACGAAGGACCCGACCGGCCACTTCCCAGACCGAACTCTTGTTCGGCGGCAAATGACGGATGTATTCCGGAAAAAGATCAATCTTGGCGCGAGTCGGCTTTCCGTCAGGCCTGCTGCTTCCCATTTTGCTTTTGCCGGACATCGCGCGGTAATCCTCCGCCACTGGCATCGCCTGCAACATCTCCACGTAGAAATCGTCGGGAAATACGCGGTCGAATCTCAAATGATAAAACGGCGCCTCACCAGCATGCGCCGCTTGAACGGAGTCGACGACGAAATCGGTCAACTTGTTGACTGACCACGATTGTCTCATTGATTGAATTGTCTCGTGAATCATGAGTCAAACAACTGAAAAACGCTCACGTTTCGCACACCTTGGCGGTTGGGTTGCCGAGTTGGTTCTGGTGTTCGTTGGCGTTTCCGCGGCATTTTGGCTCAGTAATTACCAGCAGCACCGGCAGGATGCAGAACGGCGTGACCAGATCCTGGCCTCTATTGAGCAAACGCTCCGGCAAGGAATCGAGAGCTCAAAAGTTAACCGCGCGAAAGAACAAGAACCAGAAGCGGCAGAATTTCGGCGCGCGCTGGACGCTGATGAGATGCCGCCGGTGCGTCCCTTTACTTTCATCACGGACTACAGCCCAAGCGACTTAGCCACGATGCTCCAATCCGGAGGCGTCCAGTTGCTCGACGTGCAAACGCTCAGGGCGCTGCGCGACGACGAATCAGTTATCCGCTGGGGACTGGCCCGCATGGCGCGCTATCAAAAGCTAAGTGACGAACTGATCGTTCCGAATCTCGGCCAGGACATTTCCTTCTTTTACGATCCGGCCACGAAGAAATTGCGAAAACGATTCGAGATTTATCCCGAAGCTCTACAGGAAACTGTGAACTTTGCTAATGAGCTTGAACGAACGCACACCGAACTGCTCAAACGAATCCAAGCCGAACGCCAACGAAGCCATTAACATGAGATCTTATACTGTCATTCTGAGCAGACGCGAAGGATCCCGGATCATTTCTGAACAGTTCTCCACCCAAATAAAATCAGAGATGTTTCGCTTCGCTCAACATGACACGACCTCTTAAGAGATGAGTCCTAACATGAACCCGACAATCCGAATCTTCGTATTTTTCTTATCAATTTTCGCCGCGCGTTTCGCGTCGGGCGCCGATTATCCGGCGCCGACTGAGAGCGACTTTACGATTCATGATTTCAAATTTGCTTCAGGCGAAACATTGCCGGAGTTGCGCGTTCATTACCGGACCCTGGGAAAACCGGAGAAGGATGCGCAGGGCAAAACGACCAATGCCGTTCTCATCATGCATGGAACAACTGGCAGTGGCGCGCAATTTATTCGTCCCGAATTTGCCGGCGAGCTATTCGGGAAAGATCAGCCGCTCGATGCGACGAAGTTTTTTATTGTGTTGCCGGACGGGACCGGTCACGGCAAATCGAGCAAGCCGAGCGACGGCATGCGCGCCAAATTCCCACGCTACGGTTATCTTGACATGGTGGAGGCCGACTATCGTCTCTTAACTGAGGGACTCGGCGTAGATCACGCGCGACTGGTAATGGGAACGTCTATGGGCGGAATGCACACCTGGTTATGGGGCGAGATACATCCCGATTTCATGGACGCGCTCATGCCGCTGGCGAGTTTGCCGACCCAGATCTCTGGGCGCAACCGTGCATGGCGTCGCATGGTCATCGACGCGATCCGCAACGATCCGGCATGGACCGACGGCGACTACAAGACTCAACCGCCGAGCCTGCGCACCGCTGCGGAGATGCTTTGGTTTATGAGCAGCAATCCGGTCCTCCGCCAGAAGGATGCGCCTACACTTGCGAAAACCGATGAAGTTCTGGACAAATTTGTCGAGCAAATTTTCAAGACCGATGACGCAAATGACGTGCTCTACGCGTTAGGAGCTTCACATGATTACGATCCCGCACCGAATCTTGAAAAAATCCAGGCGCCGCTTTTGGCAATCAACTTTGCCGATGATCTGATCAACCCGCCGGAACTCGGCATCCTGGAACGTGAGATCAAGCGGGTTCCGCATGGCCGCGCCATCGTGGTTCCGTTCAGCGACAAAACGCGCGGTCACGGCAGCCACACACTGGCCGCGTTGTGGAAAGATCAGCTCGCGGACTTGCTCAAAGAGACCGAAAAGTAATTAGCGGATTACTCCGTAGTTGTACGCTCCGCCATAGTAAGCGTACCACGGATAGTACGGATAATAGTACGGTCCGTAATATGTATTATACCGGGATTCGGGCGTGGCAGAAGCCTCAGCGTAATAGGTGCCAGCGCATCCACCGAGCGAAAGCCCCAGGAATCCTGCGCACAGGAGTGAGAGAAGGATTTGTACTGCGCGAGATCTGTTCGTTACCGCTGATGTCTTCATCCAGCCATTTAATGACGACCGCGCAAAACAAGAAAGCCAAATTAAAAGAAAATTTGTACTCGCCTTTTGTGAGACGTTGATTCGATTACCTTGGTAGTAGCGGCATCGCCTTCGGCCGTGGTTCGTTTGACAATAAGCGCCGTGCAACAGCGCGCCGCGAAATGTGGAGTCGTTAGCCACACGCTTCGAGCGCATCGGCGCATCGCCAACAGCGGACGGCACCGATGCGTCCATCGAAGCGCGTTACAAATCACTACCAGTCGCCGTATGTTGTGCTGCCGTAATAGCGCGGGCCGTACGCGTCATTATAGCGAGTGCCAGAGCGTACGGTTGTCCTCTCATACGTCGGTCCGTAGTCATAATAGGAATACGGATAGGCCGGCGCATAATAAGTGGTCGGATAATAATAACCGCTATCATACGCCGTCACATAAGGCCCTTCCGCACATCCAACCATGAAAGTTGCAACGACGCCTGCGCAAATCGCCAGCAAGAATGCTCGACCGCGGTGCATCGATTTGGATTTTGTTATCGTTTTCATCAGATGTTTCCCTTTCGTTTGAGTTCCGATTTCCCTGTTTCCATCTCATCTCGGAGCCGCGCTTGTTTTCGCGCGTGGGAGTTAGTTAAGAAGGATGTTGGTTAAGTAGGACCCATGAGTGTCCATCAAACCTAGTCACCCCCAATTAAGGAACTTCCACGTAGTGATTTCGCTTCGGCTCCATCTGACTTGCCGGACTCCCGGCGTACCGAGGGTTCCTGTAGCAAGCCTCTAAGTACGATTCGCACCACGTGGCTCGATCGGCCGCGTGAGATTTCGCCTTCGACAGTAAATACCGTTGCCCACGTCGAACCTTCCATTGGCTTTTGCGCCGACATAGACGCTGTATACCTTCCAGCGACGTAATGAGACCGATTTTTTTTTGGCTCGGTGTGTGCGTGACAATTGTGTTCACGATGTTTGCGCAGAAAGGATCCTCATCACCAGGACCGGCAGATTTCGACATCATTATTAAAGATGGCACGGTTTACGACGGCTCTGGTGCCGAGCCGAAACAAGCCGACGTCGTGATTCGTGGCGATCGGATCGTTGGTATCGGCGATTTCAAAGCTGCGAAGGCCAAAGCCGTCATCGATGCGCAGGGACTCGCGGTGGCGCCCGGGTTTATCAATATGCTCTCGTGGTCCACTGTGTCGCTGATCCATGATGGCCGTTCACAGAGTGAAATTCGGCAAGGCGTAACCACTGAGATCATGGGGGAGGGCGAATCTATGGGTCCGGTGAATGATCGCGTGCGCGAGCATATGATTCGTCAGCAAATCGACATCAAATACGACATCAAATGGAATACGCTCGCGGAGTACTTGCAGTACCTCCAAAAGCGTGGCGTGTCGTGCAACGTGGCGTCGTTTATCGGTGCGACGACCATTCGCGAGTACGTGATCGGCTTTGAAGATAAACAGCCGACGCCTGAGCAACTTGACCAGATGCGCGAACTGGTGCGCAAGGAAATGGAAGCCGGCGCGTTGGGGATTGGCACTTCTTTAATCTATCCTCCCGCGTTTTATGCGAAGACGGAGGAACTAATCGAGCTTTGCAAGGTGGCCGCAAAATACCAGGGCAAATACATCTCGCACATGCGCAGCGAAGGTAGCCGGCTGCTCGAAGCGCTTGATGAATTAATTCGCATCAGCCGGGAGGCGAAAATTCCGGCAGAAGTTTATCACATCAAAGTCTCGGGCCAGCAAAACTGGCCGAAGATCGACGACCTGCTTTCGCGAATCGAGGCCGCGCAGAAGGAAGGGCTAAAAATCACTGCCGATATGTACACTTACACCGCGGGAGGAACCGGCCTGGACGCATCGCTTCCGCCTTGGACCGAAGACGGCGGTTATCCTGCCTTATTCAAGCGGCTGCGCGATCCGGCGACTCGCCAGAAGATTAAGGCAGAGGTGCAAAAGCCCGCAGGCGGATGGGAAAACCTGTATTTTGATGCCGGAGGTCCAGAGCACATTCTGCTGGCAGAGTTCAGGTCGGATAAACTGAAGCCGCTTACCGGGAAGTCACTGGCTGAAGTGGCAGGGATGCGCGGGAAAGATCCCATCGACACAGCGATGGATTTGATCGCCGAAGATGAATCGCGGGTCGGCACACTCTATTTCATCATGTCCGAAGACAACGTGAAGAAAGAGCTCGCGAAGCCGTGGATTTCATTCGGCTCCGATGAAGCTTCACAGGCGCCTGAGGGTTTGTTCCTGAAATCCAATCCGCATCCGCGTGCCTATGGAAATTTCGCCCGCGTACTGGGCAAATATTCGCGGGACGAAAAAGTGATTCCAATGCGGGAAGCAGTGCGGCGACTGACTGGATTGCCTGCCACAAATTTGGGACTCGATCATCGCGGGTTCCTCAAGGAGGGAATGTTTGCCGATGTGGTCGTATTCGATCCGGCGACGATTGCCGACCGCGCCACGTATGAGAAACCGCATCAATATGCGGTAGGCATGAAGCACGTTTTCGTAAATGGCGTGCAAGTGCTGAAAGATGGCGAGCATACAGGCGCGAAACCTGGCCGCGCATTGTGGGGGCCGGGAAAGCTGCATTAAACGAGGCGGGCAGGACGCCCCGGTTTACACATAACGCCAAAAGCGCAGCCCGTTTTGTTGGTTTGCATATCTCTCCATTGGGGGATTGAAAACCGAACGGGCGGGGTGGAAGTTTCACGTTCCAGTGGATCCAATCAGGAACATTAAGTTGCGCTGGCTGCATGGCGCATTGCAGGACCTGACCTCCGAACTATCGCGTTTGCAATTTTCCAGATTTGCACTGCACGCCTGGGAGCCTGCAATCAATGCGTATCGCTGCGAAAAATCCATTCGTATTTGCGTCGATCTTGCGGGGGTCGATCGCGCGTTCATTGATCTCACCGTCGAACCGCGGCGCGTGGTGATTCGCGGCACGCGAGAGCTGCCTGAGCCGACTGATGACGAGGGATGCGCGCTGCAATTGCTGGCCATGGAGATTGATTACGGACCGTTCATACGAGAAGTGCCGTTGCCAGCCGAAGTGGAAATCGAGCAAGCGCACGCCGAGCAGCGTAACGGCTTGCTCTGGATTTCGTTGTCCTTGAAGGAGTCATGAGCGCAAAAGAACTCAGCACCTTACAGGCTAATGTTGAAGCGAAGCCGGGCCTGGAGAGCACTATTGCGACGGGAATGGAAAAGGGCGGAACGCCGCACATCCCTGAAGAATTATCGATTCTGCCCGTGCGCGGGATCGTTGTTTTTCCGGGGACAATCATTCCGCTGAATATCCAGCGGGCAGCGTCACTCAAACTGCTCGATGACACTTTGCCGCGAACCAAAGTCATCGGTCTGCTCACGCAGCGCGATGAGGCGAAGGAAGATCCGACACCGCAAGACCTCTATTCGGTCGGCACAGCCGCACGCGTGCTTAAGCTCCTCCGCCAGGAAGACGACAATGTGTTGGTTATAGTGCAAGGGCTGCGCCGGTTTTCACTCCGCAAAATCGTCGCGACCTCGCCATTTCTGCGTGCCGAGGTTGATCTGCCCGAATCGATTCTTCCACCTGCAAGCAAGGAATGGGAAGCGACGTTCAGGAACCTGCGAGATTCAGCCGCGCGATTGTTCGAACTCGCTCCGGACGCTCCCGAGCAGGCGCGCCTTATGATTCTAAACATCGAGAATCCTGAGCAGCTCGCTGATTTTCTTGCGCCAAATCTAAACGTGGATGTCGCGCAGAAGCAGGCGCTGCTCGAAGAGCTCGACGTCGAAAAGCGCGTACGCGCAATTCAGAAACAGATCTCTGCGCAGCTCGAGATCGCCGAGATTCAGCAAAAGCTGCAAAAAGATGTGGCCTCGCAGTTTTCCGATGCGCAACGACGCGCTTATCTCCGTTCGCAGATCAAGGCGATCCAGCGCGAGCTTGGCGAAGCCGAAGGTGGCGGTGAAGAACAAGCCCAGCAATTGCGCGCTCGGCTCGAGGAAGCCAAACCGCCAGAGGAAGTGATGAAACAGGCGGAGCGGGAATTGAAACGGCTCGATTTTATTCCTCCGGCAAGTCCGGAATTCTCGGTCATCGTCAGTTACATCGAGATCATCGCCGATTTGCCCTGGAACAAGCTGAGCGAGGACAATCTTGATCTCGACCAAGCGCAGAAAATCCTCGACCGCGATCATTACGATCTGGAAAAAGTTAAAAAACGGCTGATCGAATATCTGGCGGTGCGCAAACTCAATCCGCAGGGGCACGGTGCAATCCTCTGTTTTCTCGGTCCGCCTGGCGTTGGCAAGACCAGCCTCGGTCAATCGATTGCCGACGCGCTGGGCAGAAAATTTGTCCGGATCAGTCTCGGCGGCATGCGCGACGAAGCAGAAATCCGGGGTCATCGCCGCACCTACATCGGCTCGATGCCGGGCCGCATCATTCAGGAACTGCGTCGCTGTGGAACGCGCAATCCTGTGTTCATGTTGGATGAGATCGACAAGATCGGCGCCGATTTTCGGGGCGATCCCGCCAGTGCCTTACTCGAAGTGCTCGACCCGCGGCAAAACGACAAGTTTGTCGATCGCTACCTCGACGTGCCGTTTGATCTGTCTCAGGTAATTTTCATCGGCACGGCAAATTACATCGACGGCGTGCCCGAACCGTTGCGCGACCGGATTGAAGTGATTTCGCTTCCCGGTTACACCGAGCGCGAGAAACTCGAGATCGCCAAACGATACCTCGTCAGGCGGCAGTTAGAGGAAAACGGACTCAAGCCCGAGCAGATCGAATGGCAGGACGAAGCAATCCTCCGCATCATTAATGACTACACACATGAAGCAGGCGTTCGCGAGCTCGAGCGGCAGATAGCGTCTGTTTGTCGTGGAATTGCATCGCAGGTGGCGCGGGGAAAAATCGAGCACGCCACGGTCACGCCCGAGCTGGTGGTCGAAATGCTCGGTCCGGCGAAATACGTGCGCGAAACCAGACTGAAAACGAGCAAGCCGGGCGTTGTCACCGGTCTGGCTTACACGCCTGCCGGTGGCGAAGTGCTGCACATCGAAGCGACCCGTTACCCGGGCAAGGGCAACGTCACGCTCACCGGGCACATTGGCGAAGTGATGAAAGAATCGGTTCAGGCTGCACTCAGTCTGGTGCGCAGCCGCAACAACGAGATCGGCGCAAAGGCGGAAGATTTCCGCAGCATCGACGTGCACGTGCACGTACCTGCGGGTGCAGTTCCGAAAGATGGTCCTTCAGCCGGCATCGCGATGTTTACCGCGTTAGCGTCGCTATTCAGCAATACTCCGGTGCGGCCGGATGTCGCCATGACTGGCGAAATCACCTTGCGCGGCCTGGTTCTACCGATCGGTGGTCTGAAAGAAAAAAGCCTTGCGGCGATGCGTGCCGGGATTTCCACGGTCATCATCCCAAAGCTGAACGAAAAAGATCTTGTCGATGTTCCCGAGGAAGCGAAACAAAAACTCAAATTCGTCCCGGTCGAAAACGTCGATGAAGTCTTGAACGTCGCACTGGAGAAAGACGGCGCGCCGCAACAGCAAGCAGGTGGATCGGCTTCTTCAAAAACGATGGCGAAATAATCGCCGCAGAGCCGCCTAGATTTAATAACGCGTTGAGGACAACGCGTTCCACTGTTGCTGGCGCAGCGACTTAGCTGCAGGCTACTTCCATTCCCAAAATTCGGAGCGCGTGTTGCCTTGAGCGTCTACCGCGTATTCGAATACCACCGCGACCTTGTTCAACCGGGACCAGCGTGGCGGCATACTTTGATAATAAACCGCTCCGCGATAACTCGCAGTCCCGTCTTTCTTCATCGTTCCGACACCGTGGCCAGTCCATGTGGCCATTTTTCCGTCCTTGAGAATCATCACTCCTTGCCCTTCGCCGTAGAGTGTCCCGTCGGGACGGACCATAGTGCAATAGGTGCCTGTCTCCTTCACGTCTGTGCCCAGAATCGATCCACTCGCCTGAAACGACGTCTCCATTTTTGGGCCTCCGCCCAGGTTCGGTAATACGCGCTGCGAAGTAATCTTGCCCGCTGTTCCGCCAATCTTCTCGCCTAGCATAAATATCCTCTCGTTGAGATTTCCTTTTTTAGACTCCGTTGAGACAGCTCACGAACTGCGGCGTAATTGTCACGATTTTCTCGCGAGGCTGCCATCTGTTATTACGGTTAGCTGCAATAGTGCACGCTCGCTATCCCGGCTAGATGACATGCTACCAAGTAGTCCGGCGTCACCGTAATGTCGGACCGTACGCGCTGTTGACGTAAACATTGTTGTTCAAATACCAGATTGCTGTTTGACGCGTGGCGGCGTTGTAAAGCACATAATCGGGTTTGCCGTCACCGTTAAAGTCGGCCGTGGCTACCAAAACCCAGCCACTGGGAAGATTCGGTCCCCAATCGGCACCAACAAGGGTTAGTCCCGATAAATAAGCGATAGCTGTATAGCCTGAACTCGCGTGGAATAAGACATAATCTGGGTGGCCGTCGCGATCAAAATCCGCTACACCCACCAGTGCCCAGCCGTTGGGAAGGGTCGGCCCAAAACCACCGCCGATATAAACGTTATTGTTCAGATACCAAATCGCTGTTTGATGCGTGCCGGCGTTGTAAAGCACGTAATCGGGTTTGTTATCGCCATTAAAATCTCCTGTACTAGTCAAGATCCACCCGGCGGGTAGGGTTGGACCATAAGCCCCGCCCCGATAGACATTGTTGTTCAAATACCAAATCGCTGTTTGCCGCGTACTCGTTTTGTAAAGCACGTAGTCGGGTTTGCCGTCGCGGTTGAAATCGCCTGTCGCCACAAATTGCCATCCGCTCGGCAGAGTGGGTCCATAAGCGGCACTGACATAAACATTATTGTTCAAATACCAGATCGCAGTGCCCTGCGTGCTGACATTGTAAAGCGCATAATCAGGCTTGCCGTTGCCGTTGAAATCGGCGGTCGTAATCAAGTTCCAAGCGTTTCGACTGATCCGGACATAATAGATATCTTCTTCACCATTAAATGTCGCCGCATACGCGACATTGGCGCCTGCGTTATCGG
The DNA here is from genome assembly GCA_003219415.1 of Verrucomicrobiota bacterium. Lineage (GTDB taxonomy): Bacteria > Verrucomicrobiota > Verrucomicrobiia > Chthoniobacterales > UBA10450 > Udaeobacter. Next base: position 12,445 of record QHOS01000060.1, read on the forward strand.
AGACGATTGTAATATAATCGCCGAGCTTGTCCTGATTCGGATAACCGAGGTACGGATTAAACGAATTGCTGATTGCGACATTGAGCGACCAGGTATTTCCGCCATCCAAGCTGTACGAATAGAAGAGTTGCGAGTTGATATTGTTCGCAGCATTACGTGTGTCCAGCCAGACTGCATCGATTTGGCCGCTAGGCGCGACCGACAGCGCGCCAAACCAGTGCCACTTCACGTGGTTAACAGGATCGTCATTGATCCGGCGCGGTGCGCTGAAGGTTTGGCCACCGTTTGTGCTCCGCACGAACATCACGTCGGTACCACTCGTGAAGCCGGCGGGCTGAACGCTTGCGAGCATGTAAATATTGTTGTTCGTACTCGTGCCCGAACGGTCCACGGCCAGGAAAATCTGACCGGCTAATCCTTGCGGATTAATCAGCTGGCCAGCAACGATTTTGCCGCCGAGGTCCACTGCTGTGCTTTGGTCGAAGTTGGGGACTACGGCGCCGTTCTTTGCATTGGTGGAGCGAACACACCAGACCTGGCCACCCTCCAGTTCCACCCCGCCGATGAAGAGATTCCCGTTGGAATCGACGTCCAGTGTGCCGAATGCAGGGGAATTGGGAATATCGATAGGATTCATCCAGGTGAGTCCGCCGTTGGTTGATCGAGTGAATTGTCGGCCGCCATAATTGGCGCCGTCGCTCCAGAATTGATACTGGAATCCATGTCCGGTGCTGTTTGTGTTATCGATTGTAAACCACTCCTTATCGCCGCCAGATGCCGGTGCGATATACGCCCATGATTGACCGGCATTGAGTGATCGCCACAAATCATCAAAAAACGTCTGCAGAAGGCTGAGATAAAAAAAACGGCCGGCGCTATCGGAGTTCAGGACAGGATCGCTGCGAAAAACATTGCGTTGGAGAACGCCGGCAGAAATCCACGTCCTGCCGCCATTCGTTGTATGCGCGAATCCAGCCTGGCGAAAATTGGACGACACGCTGTCGAATTGCCTCCAACCGATACTCATTTTGTTTCGGTTCGTCGGGTCGACGCAAATGGACGGCTCATTTGCGGCGTCGCCAACAATGTTATTGCCGCTCGCATTAACGTTCACTTGATAACTCGTGTAGGGACCGAACTGCGAGATCAATCCGGGCGACGTGGCTACGGCCGGGAACAGCGGCGGTGGATTATCGTATTTTTCAAGCGGCTCCTTCGGAAGCGGCTTGGGCGTGGGCGTCTGACTCGAAGCTACGGCGATTACACTGAGAAAAATAAGAAACGTGCTTAGGATCGCCCGCGGCATCGCTTCAAAACTATACCTCCGTCTGCCTCAAAGCGCGATCCAGAAAATCATAGCCGCCCTGCGGGGCGCTCTGCTTGAGGATTTTTGCGATCGTCAAGTTTCAGATGTGGCGTCGCCCGGCAGATCTGTTCACATAATCGCCACGGAAAAGTCACCATTTTTTTACGAGGCCGTCATCTGTTCGTAACGCCGGGCTGCAATGGTGTCCGGAAACCCAAACGCAATTATGAAACCTCGACAATTATTCATCGACGTAGTGAAACGTACCACCGCAGCTTTAACGGCCACCGCGATGTTCGTCGGCCCGACCGGTGTCACGCTTGCTAATCCACCAAACCACGGGCGCCAGAACAGCGAGCACGCGGTACAACGCCTGCAGCACATTATTGTGATTTACCAGGAGAACTGGAGTTTCGACTCGCTCTATGGCCAGTTCCCCGGAGCAAATGGGCTTCAACACGGGTTCGACACGTTATCGCAGTACGATAAGAGCAGTAATTACACTTCATTGTTCTACAAGTCCCCGCGCCCTCTCAATAACGGAGCGCCCGATCCGAATTTTCCCGCGAGTCCGGACGGCAACCTCGCGCTCTGGTCCGATCACAGTGTGGCGTTACCCGTCTTTCCATTCGATTTCACCAACTATATCGACTCGGATGTCACTACTGGAGATATCGTTCATCGTTTTTACACACAGCAATTGCAGATCGATAACGGCGCACTCGAGGCAAAAAAGAGCGACCTCGGCAAATTTCTGACATGGAGCGACAATCCTGGTCTGGTTCTTTCGTATCTTGACGCGACGAATCTACCGGAAGGCGAGTTGGCACAGCAGTACACTCTCTGTGATAATTTTTTCCACTCTGCGTATGGTGGTTCGTTTCTGAACCATCAGTGGCTTATCGCTGCGCGGACACCTCCATGGACTACAGCGATTCCCCCTGGCTGGCAATCGAGCTATGATCCAGCGACCAAGACATTGCATGATAATCAGCTCACGTTCGACGGCCAGTACGGTGTGAACACCGTACAGCCCGCAAAGGCGCCGTTCTCGCCGAGCACGACTGATCCAGCCAAGCGTTTGCTAATCAATAACAGTGATCCCTCGCAACCGGGCTACGTCGAGACCATTGGCAACCGCCTCGATGACGCCAGGATTAGTTGGAAATGGTACTCCGGGGGCTGGAACGTGGCGCTCCAAAATAATACGCAAGCCGCCAATGATCCGAACATCATATTCCAGTTTCACCACCAGCCCTTTGCGTACTTCACCAAATACGCGCCGTTCCTAGACGCGCCGAACGCAAATTACACCAGCCCGCCACCGCTCAATCCAGAGACGACTGGACCGAATGCGCATCTGCAGGATGAGACGCAATTTCTGGCCGACTTGCAGCACAACAGGTTGCCGACTGTGTCATTCATCAAATTCGCCGGTATCGATAATGAGCATCCCGGCTATACCAATGTCGTCAGAGGACAGCAGCACGTCGCAGATATTGTGAG
>QHOS01000216.1 GCA_003219415.1 Verrucomicrobiota bacterium
ATTGAGAGTGACATAGGCAATCGCGCCTTTCTTGGCATACAAGATAGTTTCGAGATTTAGTTCGGTGGTTGTTGTGCTCATAAATGGTTCTTCTTTGAAGTTGAGGTTATTCGTTAGGCATTTGATTACAGAAAAGCGCTGAGGCCTGTTACGGCTTTGCCGACGATGAGGTTTTGCATCTGGAAGGTGCCCTCGTAGGTGTAGAGCGCTTCGCAGTCGTTGAAAAAGCGAGCGACCTGGTAGTCGGCCACAATGCCGTTACCGCCGAGGATTTCTCTGGCCCACGCGACGGTCTCACGACACTTGGAAGTGCAGAACGCCTTTGATAGCGCCGCATGGGCGTCGCTGAGCTTGCCTTCAGCATACAATTGCGCCTGGCGCACGATCAGGCATTGCGACGCCGTGATGTTTTCGATCATCCGAGCCAGAAGATCTTGAATAAGTTGGAACGAGCCTATCGGTCTTCCGAACTGCAGACGCTCCTGGGAATACTTAAGCGCAGCCTCATAGGCGCCCATCGCGCATCCCGTCGACATCCAGGCAACGGCGTAGCGCGTCATCTTCAGAACTTTCGCGGTGTCGCGGAAAGAGTTACCACCCTGGAGGCGGTTTTCTTCGGGCACGCGGCAATCTTTCAGGGTGATGTGGCCGTTCTGCACGACCTTGAGCGCGACTTTGTTCTCAATCTTGTCAACGCTGAAGCCGGGTGTCGTCTTGTTCTCGACGATGAAACCTTTAACCTGGTTGTCGGCGACATCGCGCGCCCAGATGATCGAGATGTCGCACCAAGGCGCGTTGCCGATCCAGCGCTTCTCGCCGTTAAGAATCCAAGTATCGCCGTCGCGCTTCGCCGTCGTTAGCAAACCACCAGACGCGCCGGAACCTACCAACGGTTCTGTTAGACCGAAGCAGCCGATCTTGTCGAAACGCGCCATTGGTGGGAGCCACTTCTGCTTCTGCTCTTCCGATCCATCTATATAGATAGAGCCCATCGCCAGTCCGTTGTGCACACCCACGAAGGTGGAGAAAGATGGGTCAACGCGCGCGATCTCCATTTGAATAAAGCCCAACAGAGCGAGGCTTCCGCCGGCACACCCGTAGCCTTTCATGCCAACGCCACCGATGCCTAGTTCCTTTACCGCCGGCAGCAGATCAAAGGGAAAGGCATCTCTCACCCAGTAGTCCGTGATGACCGGCGCAACCTTCGTTTCCATGAACTCGCGTACGCGCTTGACGACCGCCAGCTCCTCCGCCGGCAAGGTTTCGTAGAGATAGTAGAAGTCACTGTTGGGCGCGGGCAGTGGTTTTCGCGGCTTGGCGCCCTTTGCCGTTGCCGGTGACGCAGTAGTTGTTGTAGCAGTAGGTGCGGTTGTTGTAGTTGGCATATTAGATCTCCTTTTCGTTAGGTTGAGAGTTGAACCGACCAGCCGTCGGTGTGATTCGAAACCGAGGGCAGCTTGGATCCGTTGGACTGACAGAGGGCCCAACCGAGCACGTAGTCCGCGATTTTAGTTTCGCGAAGCAGCGTGAAATGCGCTTCGTTAGGAAATTCCTTGTAATCAGTCTCAGCTGTCGATTGCCGATAGAGATCGAAGTTTGCTTTGACTAGCGATGGCCGCGCGATGCGATCCTTGCCGCCCGCAACAAGAAGGAGCGGTGCGCGCGTATCGTTGCGAAAATTAACCGATGTCGCAGCGTGTGGAGTGAAGTTCGCAAATGCAGCTTGCAACAGCACGCGGTTTGGACCCGGAACGGCATAACGTTCGAAGGCGGCTCGCGATTCCAATTTGGTCAGCGTGTTAGCAAACGTTCGATAAAATTGTGCCGGGGTTAGTGAACTAGCCTTGCGATCTTTTAAGGCGTCGCCGAGAAACGCTCGCAAAGTGGAGATTGGAATTCTGAGGATGCCTTTGATTGGAGCGGAAGCGATTGCTACCCCCGCCGCGCCCCATCCGCGATCGAGAAGAATTTGCGTTACGAGGCCGCCGAACCCATAGCCGATGATGATTGGCGGAGTTTCGAGCTCGCGAATGATTTGCTCGTAATGATCGACAACTTCTTTCAGTCCAAGCGACGCGAAGCTGCCTGGATCGCGGCGCAGTTGTTCGATGTCGCCTTCCATGCCGGGCCAGCTTCGGGCGACGACGCAATAGCCTTTGTCCGGGTAATGTTTAACCCAGTGTTCCCAGCAGAGCGCTGTCATCCAGAGGCCGGGGATGAGGACGATGGTGGTGATGTTCATTGCGCGAAGCTGGTGGGGGGCGCGAGTCGTTGGCCAGGAAACTGGAGCCTGATCGGCGGGCGGAAATTGAATGCGGCCAAACTGTTGATGAGCAGCGGATCGTGCCTGTAGTTGGACTCCCTAACAACTGGCCGCAAAATTCGACGCAACTTTAAGACGTGTGTTTTCATGTTAGTGCAAACCATGCGCTACGTGACTGGCTCAGTGGCGTTCGAGTTGCGTTCGTTTGTGAAAGCGGAACTAAGAAAAATCTGGAATTCGCGCGCCGCGCGTCCGCAGCGTCGGCTCCAATAACCGAAAGCGCCTAACGACAGATCCCCGAGCACCTCCTCGCGAACGGTTTCCGGCGCGAGATTCAGCGCCTGGCAGACGTTTAAGAACGAAAAGGGCCAGGAACAATCATCGGAAATGACCCAGCGATACGCATCGACATAGAATTCCCGCTCGATTTCGCTCGTCGCGTCATGGAACCGTCGCAAATCCAGCCCGGCCTGTTTTAGGATCCCGGCCGCCAGATCTTTTCGGCTCGTTTCGAATTGGTAATCGTCGGCAGCGTTCATGTTGTTGTGAATGGCCTTATTTCTTTCTCAATCTTTCGAAGATCGATATTTTAGAAAATCTCAGATTTCCTTCGCAATTTTCCGTGCGGACGCTCGTTGTTAGCTGTTGGCGCGCTCCGCACGGCCTTTTCAGGTATCCCGACAAATCGAAGCCAGAGCCGCGTTAGTCCGCGATCGATCGCATCTACCCACCTCGGTCGGAAGAGCGGATGCACGATCCTAAGAGACTGTCTTGCGACACCTGAGCTACGAACTGGGCCGGCACTCTGCACTTAAAGCAAAGGCCAGAACATCCCAAGGCCAGCAGCGAGGACTAACACGATGGCAAGCACTGCATAGAAAACCTCGTTCCGCTGTCGCAGCATGAGATTATTACTAAACAGCAACCGAAGGGATGCAGGATGATTGTCGAAGATCACGATATGTCGGATCGTTTTTTCGCTTTCGGTGACGGCTCCCGACGCGACCACGAAGATTCTCTTCTGTCCCAGCGTTGTGGCATCCGGCAACCTGTCGGTTCGAATCATCATCATTCTTTTCTCAAGCGTTCCCAGATCGACATTTCACGTAGCGCGAAATTTCTTTCGGCAGCCGTTGAGCGGATTAATTCCTGAGATCCTTAAGCGTTTTCAGGTCGTCGACGACGTATGCCATGGAAGCGCGTATGCCTTTGCCACAACGCAGCGGGGCCAGGTCCGAGATTTCTTCGCCTCTGCAGACGGGCAGAGTGAGCGAGCCTTCTCCTATCCAGGCTTGTTCAATCTTTACGGAACTCGGGACGTTCTCGACCAGTTCGTGAATTGCCGGCTTGTCGTGCTTGTCGGCTGCGAGCCGCGGGACATGTAGGAGGTTGATGACCGGCTTCTGTTTCAGCAGTGACGGGTCCGTTACCGCTTGTCTTAAAGTAACAACCGCCTCAGCAATGAGTTGCCCGGCCGCGGTTAGGCTGCCAGCGAACTTCGATCCTGGTGCGAGAGCCGGACCTGCCTTGCTTGTCGCGGCGTAATACCTGGTCTGAAATACTTGGCCGAGACGCTTCGGATAACCTTGAGTCCAGCCACGCGCGAGCGCAGCATCATTATCGACGAAAATGTAGGGGCAGTACGATACTGACCTACCTTCGAACAATGCGTCCACGAGTATGAAGAACTCGCGATACTGATAACGCGCCGGATCAAGGTATTCTTCGTTATCACCGCTGAACTGCCAGTCGTAGAAGAGCGCGTTGCAGTGACCATTTGCGGCGGGATCCGGCTCCAATCCGTTAGGTAAGAGAGACGCCACTGCAGCCGGTTGCGCCCAAAACTCAACGTCGAGGAAGTCTGAAGAGTAATACCACGGCGGAGGTGGATTCAAGGTCGATTTGCCTTTCGGCGTCAGCGGGTAGTTGAAGCCTATAAGCTTTGCTGTGTTCATGATTCTTTCTCAAGCCTTCGAAGATCGACATTTCAGAAAAAGTTCGAATCTCTCTCCGGCTGCATTGAGCGGAGCCAGAGCACCCGCGGGTAGCTTAACGAGTAGCCACAAACTGCTGACAGCTAGTGGATGCTTTCTTCGTGAACGTCTTCGAACAGCCGCGCATTGTCCTGGTAATCGACATGTACTCCAATGAGCACCGGCCCCGGCGTATCGAAAGCCTTCTTTAGCGTTGGCGCAATTTGGTCCGCGCTTCGAATTTGAAACGCGGTGGCGCCGAACGCTTCGGCATACTTCACATAATCAACTGGCCCAAAGTCTACTCCGGAAGTGCGGCCGTACTTGAGTCGTTCCTGTGTCCCAACCATGTCGTAATGGCCGTCTATCCAAATCATGTGAACAAGGTGTGAATTCAGGCGGACCGCTGTCTCTAATTCGTTTGCGGAAAATAAGAAACCTCCATCGCCAGAAATCGAGAGCACCTTTTCGTGCGGGCGAACAATCGTGGCAGCGATGGCCCACGGCAGAGCGACACCGAGGGTTTGCTGACCGTTCGTAATCAGGAACTGGCGCGCGCGAAAACTGAAAAGATATCTGCTCAGATACATACTGAAACTACCCATATCGGAGCACACCGTCACGTCAGGCGTCAGAATCTTCTGCAACTCGCTAACCAAACGTAAAGGATGAATCGGCACTCCGGATTTTTTCGCCGCCTCGGCGATCAGCCGTTGCCGGTCCTGACCGATCATCTGAAGCAATCGAGCTGATTCGTCAGCGAGGTGTGAACGATGTAGGAGCGGAGATAAGGTCGTCAGTGTTTCCTCGATGTCCCCGATTAGCTCAACAGCCGGCGAATAGTCATTTTCGATGCTGGCGGGAACAACGTCGATATGAACGATTGGTCGGTCTTTGCCTTTGTTCCATTGAGAGGGCCAATACTCGACTGCGTCGTAGCCGATAGTTATGATCAGATCTCCCGAGTCCAAAAGTGCATCTGCGGGTTGATTGGCTATCTGCCCAACGCGACCGCCGAAATATGGAAACTCCTCGCGCGAGATTGCTCCCGCAGCTTGAAAAGTTCCAACAACCGGAAATGTCGTTGTGCTAAGGAGATTGCGAATGGCAGCGCTGAATTTTGGCTTGCTCGCCATAAGTCCGAGGAGGATCACCGGCGATTTCGCGGAATCGATAAGACGCGCGGCTTCGGAAAGGGAATGCTTCGCAGCAGGCCCTTGCGCAACCGGCGTGGACAGTCGGATTGATTTGCACTTAGCTGCGCTTGTCATGACGTCTATCGGCAGACTAACGAACGCTGCTCCAGGACGGTCGGATTCAGCTGCGCGAAACGCAGCGGAAAGCACCTCTGCGGTAGCCGCGGGCGAATCAACTTCTGCCGAATATTTTGTTATCGGTTTACAGAGACTGACCGCATCTAGGGTTTGGTGAAGAGATTTCAAGCGATCAGCAACTGCGACCGCGCCGCCCAGAGCAACGAGCGGATCGCCTTCTGAATTCGCAGTGACAAGGCCGGTTGCAAGATTCGAAACTCCTGGACCGGAAGTGACCAACGCTATGCCAGCTTTACCGGTCATACGTCCGATTCCACCGGCAATGAAGGCCGCGTTCTGTTCGTGACGGCAGACTACGGTCGTTATGTTTGAATCGCGGAGCCGGTCGAAGACTTTGTCGATCTTCGCTCCCGGAACACCGAAGATGTGCGTCACGCCCTGAGCTTCCAGTGTCTCAACAACTACGTCAGCTCCGGTTGCTATTTGTGACTTTGTCTTTGCTTCTACTTTTCGGATTGGTTCCGCTGTTATCACTTTTTGTTACTCCGTTTTTGCCAGATCGGACGCTGGGTCTTTGCTCAAATTGGTTGTTAAGAAAGGTCCGCTGTCCGGAAGCCGAATGTCGTACTCCGAAAGAACCTGGATCCCAGCTTTGAGTTTCTGCGTGGTGCAATCCAGGACGTGGCCACCTTTTGTTCGGTCTTTGGAAATAAAGTGAAGATGATATCCGGGGACGCTGAAAGAACTCGAGTAGCCCGGGGACCAGAAGCCGACGAGCGTGCCTTCGATGTTCTCGAAGTGAAACTCCGATTGCGTTTTTGCCGCGTCCAGTAACCGAGTGTTTTGCGGGACGGTATGAACAGCACGCGCGTGAATGGTTTCAAAGATGCCATCCAATCGCAGCGCGTAGAAAAGATTGTCGGAAATGCGCTGTTGGTCGCAGGCCAAGTCGATGCCTTTTAAGCAAGCGACGTTGTCGATTTCAAAAGATGATCTCGCACGAAAGTGCGTTATCGAAGCGAAGGGGACGAGAAAGTCATCCGTCCGATGCCGCACCCTGTCGGCAACTTGATAGATCTGGCTATCGAGGATGACCATCTCGCCATCGAGTCCTTCAAATGTGCCGAGGCCAAAGTCGCCGTGCTCCAGGAGAACCGAAGAACAAACCGAACCGGAGTAAACGCCTTCGACAAGAGCGCTGGAGGTCGAGATTTGATAAAGCGTGCTCATTTCTCATGGGGCGGCGGCGAAACCAACTACGATGGCATGACAATTTCGCGCAGGATCCGATTGTGGTCGTAGGGCGGGTAGCGCAAGCCGCCGATGTCGATTTTCGTGCTATGCGACAAGACTCCGCGCGCGTTTGAGTATGCGCGGAATCCCCATTCACCATGATATTTTCCCATCCCAGAGTTTCCGACGCCGCCGAATGGCAAATCGTGAATCGTCGGCTGAAGCGTGCAGTCGTTAACGTCAGCATCGCCCGAACTCGTCGAGCTCAGGATTTGTTCGGTTACCGA
>QHOS01000061.1 GCA_003219415.1 Verrucomicrobiota bacterium
ATAACAGGCTGATCCTGCCCAAGAGCTCATATCGACGGCAGGGTTTGGCACCTCGATGTCGGCTCATCACATCCTGGGGCTGGAGAAGGTCCCAAGGGTCCGGCTGTTCGCCGGTTAAAGTGGTACGCGAGCTGGGTTCAGAACGTCGCGAGACAGTTCGGTCCTTATCCACTGTGGGCGCAGGAGATTTGAGGGGTTCAGACCTTAGTACGAGAGGACCGGGTCTGACGAACCGCTGGTGTTCCAGTTGTCGTGTCAACGGCAGTGCTGGGTAGCTATGTTCGGAAAGGATAAGCGCTGAAAGCATCTAAGCGCCAAGCCTATCCCAAGATGAGATCTCCCTGAAGGGTCGTGGTAGACCACCACGTTGATAGGCTTCGGGTGTAAGCACAGTAATGTGTTCAGCTCAGAAGTACTAATAACCCGTTCGGCTTGATCATTTACTTTTCTGTTAACCCGTCGTTCGCCTCGGCGAACGACGGCATACAGAGAAGATCAAATGATCTAAAAAACAAAACGAAGCTCGGTTGTACCGTCGGCTGTCTCAGCCGAAATGAACTCCTGTATGTAGATGTCAGCGGATCGGCAGCAGTTGATTGTTGATAGCTGATAGTTCTTTCCAAGATCGACATCGTCTCCAGAGTTCGGTACCGGCTTGCTGGCCGCGAAGCGGCGACGCCGCCAGTCCGGCATCGCACTCTGGTGACCCTAGCGCAGTGGCTCCACCCGTTCCCATTCCGAACACGGAAGTGAAACGCTGCAGCCCCGATGGTAGTACGGCGACAGGCCGTGCGAGAGTAGGACGTCGCCAGAACTAAAAACCCCACTGGGTTATCTCAGTGGGGTTTTTACATTCCTGCATTCTACGTCCTACTCGAACACGGCGCGGCGGAACGCCGTCCGCCATAAAACGAATTAAGCGGGGCGGAAACAACACGAATGTCGTTTTTCTTCATGCGACCGTGAACGGTCGTCGACTATTTTGAACCCCGAATGCTTTCGGGGGGATGCTCAAGTCGCGCTGGGAACAACAGAATCAATCCCTACGCGAAATTACCGGAAGGTTTCGTAGTGAGAAATCGACGGATTAGATAATAGAAGTCGGCATAAGCAGGAACGGAACGAATCTCCCTTTCGACACTCGACATCCAATGTGCGCCTCTTTCCATCCTATCGAGTGCTTCGATTGGGGAAGAATCGCGTCTGACGCGACGCGTCATTCCTCTCATTGATCACCGCCAATACATGCGCTAAGACAAGGATTACATCAACCGAAAGGTTTTCATGCTAACCAGTCAAAAAGTCATCAATGCGATAAACGAGCAAATCGGGTACGAATTCAGCGCGGAGTTGCAGTATTATGCGATTGCGGCGCATTTTGCGACGGAAGCATTGCCCCAACTTGCGCAGCATTTTTTCCGACAAGCGGAAGAGGAAAAAGGTCATGCACTGCGCTTCATAAAATATGTGGTCGACGCCGGCGGACGGGTGGCGATTCCGGCGATCGATGCGCCGAAATCAAAATTTAAGACGGCGCGCGACGCGGTGAAACTTTCGCTTGATCAGGAGATTCATGTCACCAATCAGATCAACGGTCTTGTCGAGCTTGCGCGAAAACAGAGTGATTACATCACGATTAATTTTTTGCAATGGTTCCTAACTGAACAGCTCGAGGAAGTTTCGTCGATGGATAATCTGCTGAAGATCATCGAACGCGCTGGAACAGATTTGCTCCAAGCGGATGAATATCTCGCGCGGGTCGGGCTGAGAACGATGCCCGAGCCGCCCAAAGAGTGAAGCGGGTTCGCGGATTAATGTAAGGCGGCGATGTTCGCTGCCGTCAGTATGGCCGCTCTACAGCCGAATCTTCGTTAAATCTTGCGTTCCTCATACAAGAAGGCGTTCTTATCTAATGAAAACGAAGACAGCAGTTAGTTTAATCGCAGCTGCGAATTTTATTCTTTGCGGTATAGCCTTTGCCGCTGGCGCTAAGACATACGAAGTCACCGGAACTGTTCTCGAGACCACGCCCACGAAGATCGTCGTTCAGAAAGGCGCGGAGCGATGGGAAATTGATCTCGACCCGCAAACCAAGGTCAGAGGCGAACTGAAAGTGGGAGCAAAGGTCACGATCACATACACGATGAGCGCGGCAAAGGTTGATGCCGGTGCCCTTACAAAACTCAAAGCCGCCGCCGAAGAAGCTGTAGCTCCGGTCACTTCGAGCGCAGCGCCCGGTTCGCAGAAAAAAGAGGTGCCGGCTGTTAGTCCTACGCCTTAGGTGAATAGACCACGTGGAGGGACGATGTCATTATCGTCCCAAACGATGGGACGCGACTGAGCGGACCCCTCCCAAACGACGGTCTCACCCACCGCAAGCTGCTTATGATCGGCGAAAAGGCCAACCCTAAGAGCGAGAGATTCCTCGATTCCCCTCGGAATGACAAAGGGCCGATGATGACGTGGATGAGAGGAAGCGGCTCACCAAGGCGTGCGGCCGCAAAGCGGAGGCTGGTATGACGTTCAAAGATCATTTTTCGAAACAGGCTGCTGATTACGCGATCTTTCGACCAGGTTACCCGCAGGAGCTGTTCGTTTACCTGGGAAGCGTCGCGCCAAGTCGTCAGCTCGCGTGGGATTGCGCCACGGGAAACGGACAAGCGGCAGTTGGATTGGCAGCGGTGTTCGACCGCGTGATGGCAACCGATGCGAGCGAGAAACAAATTGCGAATGCCCAACAACACGAGCGTGTCGAATATGGCGTCGCACCGGCAGAAAACAGCGGCATCCAATCAGAGACGATTGATCTGGTCATGGTTGCGCAGGCATTGCACTGGTTAAATCTGGATCGTTTTTACGCCGAAGCGCGGCGAATGTTAAAACATGACGGCATTCTCGCTGCGTCGGCTTACAACTTGCTAAAGATCGAGCCTGCGATCGATGAAGTTGTGAATCGATACTATTACGACGTGGTTGGGCCTTTCTCGCCGCCGGAGCGAAAGCTCTTTGAGAACTTCGCCGATCTCCCGTTCCCATTTCACGAGATTGCCCCGCCGAAATTCGAAATGAAAGCACAGTGGAGTCTCGATCATTTACTCGGCTATCTTGGAACGTGGTCTGCAACGCAGCGATCCATTGCCGCGACAGGCGCCGATCCATTGCAAGAAATCAGTGATCAGCTTCGCGATGCGTGGGGACCACCGGAGCAAATACGGAAGGCTGTCGGGCCACTAACCTTACGAATTGGCGTGAATGAGATGTCGGAACCGCTAACTGGCTAGCGGCCAAACGGCACAATGCTCTACATCAAACATCCAATGCCGCCGGAACTGCAGTCAGCGACCCCAGCCACAATTCGTGTAACGGTAGGCGGAGTATGCCCTTTAGGAAGAATTTTGCCTAACGACAAGCGAGTAAAAAGCTTGCACTCAAACGATATACCGCGGTTTAATGGTGGCATGAAAATAAAAATGTTAACCGTCGCAGTGGCCGTCGGATGCGTGTTGGGCTGTGCTTCACTCACACAACAAGGAACGCTGACAATTAAAGGGACGGTGTGCTCGTGTACGAACACTCAGGTTACGGTTCAGGAAGCAGATGGAAAGTACTACGATATAATCCAGCGCACCGGGAGTACAATCATTACCGGCACGTGTTCGGCCGGACAGCCAGTCACGGTACAGTGCCAGTCCATCGATAATCAAAGGAAAGAAGGCTCGTGTCCAAAGACAGCAGCGCCGAAATCGAGAAAAAGATAGGAGAGCAACGAGGGAAGAAAATCCGAACGACTGATGTCCACGGTCAACGACCTCGACTGCAACAGCGCCACCAGACTTAGCAGGATTCTCCTTAAAAACGCTTGAATAGAGACAACAGGAATGGGTCTAATCGGTCACTATGAATATAAAAACAGCATTTAGTTTATTAGCAGCTGCCAGTCTGGCGCTCACCAACGCGGCTTTCGCCGCGGGAGCGAAGACCTATCAGGTTACCGGGCCAGTTCTGGAAGTGACGGACACGATAATTGCCGTCCAGAAGGGAAAGGACCGTTGGGAAATCAATCGAGACGCGAATACCAAGGTCACGGGCGACCTTAAGGTCGGCGAAAAAGTGACGATCACCTACACGATGTCAGCGACGGAAGTGGAAGTGAAGGCAGGCAAGGGCGGCGGAAAGAAAGAAGGCGCCAGCCCCGCCGGTGAGCCGAAAAAGAAATAATCAAACGCAAACAAGATCGCCGGGTTTTTAGCGCCCGGCGATTTTTTTTGCAGCCACGTGGCTGTCCGACCTTCTGATACGGCCCACAGGGCCGTGGCTAGAGGGCAGCTATCGCCGGCGGCTGCCGCTGCCACCGAGAATTCCTCCGAGGATTCCGCGAATAAGCTGGCGCCCAAGCTGGCTGCTTGCCGAGCGCATTGCACTTTTTGCCACTGACGTCGCAAGTGAATCGCGAACCGCGCCACGGGGCCCAATTGTTGGTTGAAAGGCCGCTGTGACCGTTCCCAAAGCCTCCGCAAGAATCGATGGTTTGGTTTGTTCGCCCGCTGGGGCGCCCGCTGCCACAGGTGGAGCCCCGGCCGTTTGAACTTTTTCCCCTGCTCGAGCCTGCAGTATTTCGTAAGCCGATTCGCGATCAATTGCCTTCTCGTAGTGGCCGGCAAGCACCGAGGAATTTACGATCTGTTTTCGTTGATCTGGCGTGATCGCACCGACCTGACTACGCGGAGGCACAATCTTTGCGCGCTCGACAATTTGTGGACTGCCGTTTTCGTCCAGCATCGAGACGAGCGCTTCGCCAACCGCAAGTTGGGTAAGCACCGCCTCGACTTTCAGTTTCGGATTTTGCCGGAAGGTTTCCGCAGCGGCTTTCACCGCTTTTTGATCACGCGGGGTAAACGCCCGCAATGCATGCTGCACGCGATTCCCCAACTGACCCAGCACAACATCAGGGATATCGAGCGGATTTTGGCTCACGAAATAAACGCCGACGCCTTTGGAGCGAATCAGTCGCACCACCTGCTCAATCTTTTGTTGGACCGTCGGTGCGATGTCCGCGAAGAGCAGATGCGCTTCGTCAAAAAAGAAAACCAGCGTCGGTTTTTCCGGGTCACCAATTTCCGGAAGATTCTCGAATAACTCCGAGAGCATCCAAAGCAAAAATGTCGCGTAAACCTTTGGCGATTTTTGCATCAATTTATCGGCAGCAAGGATGTTAATCACTCCTTTGCCGCCTTGTGTTTGGATCAAGTCATCGAGATTGAGTGCGGGTTCGCCGAAAAATTTGTCCGCGCCTTGCGATTCGAGTGCGAGCAGATTGCGCTGGATCGCTCCGGCGCTGGCGGCCGAAATGTTCCCGTAGTGAGTTTTAAACTGGTCGGCGTTGTCCGCGACGTACTGCAACATCGAACGCAGGTCCTTGAGGTCCAGCAGAAGCAATCCATTTTCGTCGGCGATTTTGAAAACGATGTTGAGCACGCCTTCCTGGGTGTCGTTCAACTCAAGCAAGCGCCCAAGCAGCAGTGGGCCCATTTCCGAAATGGTCGCGCGCACTGGGTGGCCTTGCCCGCCGAACACGTCCCAAAACACCACCGGAGAGGCTTCGCCAGTGAAATTGTCGATCTTAAGCTCCTTCGCGCGCTCGAGGATTTTGGGATTGTCTCCGCCCGGCTGACTGAGGCCCGCGAGGTCGCCTTTCACGTCCGCCATGAAGACCGGCACGCCGCGGGCGCTGAAATTCTCAGCGAGTGTCTGTAGTGTGACCGTTTTCCCCGTGCCGGTGGCGCCGGCGATCAATCCGTGGCGGTTCGCCATTTTGGGGAGCAAAAAGATTTGTTCCTTCGATTCGGCAACGAGGATGGGATCGGACATGATTGGACAGTAAGATTTTGCTAACGACGGCGCGATTGTCCAGCGCTGAGCGAATGAATAGGTCTCCGTCGAGGATGCGATTGCAAGCGTAACTCAGTAAAGATACGGTTTGGAGAGAGGAAATGCGTTTTTGATTAGTTCGACACGCGCTTTCCCGTCGTCCGCGATGATCACTTCAACAACGTCGAATCGGAAGAGAATATCGGGATTATCCAGCATTCGCAGCCAGGCCAGAGCCCCACGAGAAATGCGCTTTCGTTTTTCTCGATCAACTGCTTCGAAAGGCCGCCCAAAATCTTCGCGGCCGCGAGTCTTTACTTCAACAAACACCAGTGTGTCATTGTCACGACACACAACATCGATCTCACCGCCGCTGCGACCGCGGAAATTGCAGAAGAGGATTTTGTATCCGTTACGCTTGAGATAGCGACACGCCAACTTCTCGCCGAGAACGCCTCGCCGAAGATGACCGGACTTGGACGACTTCCTCCAATGCGAGAAGCGGTTGTGCCACCGGTTCGAAAGATCGGCGATGGATTGGGCAAGGGCCGAATTCATGGAGTTTCAGCAGATGCAGTTCGGTTCCGTAACCTTTGTGTTGGTGGAAGCAATACTGCGGGAACTGGGCGCAAAAGTCACGCATCATTCGGTCCCGCGTTACCTTGGCGATCACGCTCGCTGCAGCGATGCTCAGACTGATGCAGTCGCCGTCAATAATCGCAGTCTGCGGAAGCGGAAAAGGAATGACTGGCAGTCCATCGATCAAAACATGATCGGGCGGGTCGATCAGTGCTGTGATTGCCAGGCGCATCGCTCGATGGCTCGCGCGCAGAATGTTGATGCGATCAATCTCAACGGAATCGACAGCGCCAACCGTCCATCTGACTTCGGGATTAGACACCAGATCTGAATGGATCTCCTCGCGCAATTCCGGTGCAAGCTGCTTGGAATCGTTTAGACGACGGTGACGAAATTTTTCAGGAAGAACTACTGCAGCGGCCACAACCGGGCCAGCCAACGCCCCCCGGCCAGCTTCATCAATCCCGGCAATACGCGCGACACCGGTGCCGCGCAGTTTTTTCTCGTAACGAAATCCGCATCGCCGATACATCTGTGCAAATCATTGGCAGATTTGCGCGAGTGACAAGTGACATGTGATACGTGACGAGAAAAAGATCAAAGCCGCGAAGCTTTTCACGCTTCACACGCTGATCACTCTCTTACCGCCGTCGCTTCCTTACCTTTGCGAGTGCGAAGATAATTTAATCTGGCGCGACGTGCGCGACCTTTTTGCTCCACCTCTACTTTTGCGATGCGGGGCGAGTGCAGCGGAAATACACGCTCCACGCCTTCGCCATAGGAGATTCGCCGCACGGTGAATGTTTCGTTGAGTCCCCGGCCCTTACGGCCAATGACAATGCCAGCGAATATCTGGACCCGTTCCTTATCGCCTTCCACCACGCGGGTGTGAACCCGCACGCTATCCCCGACAGAAAACGCTGTCACTTCGCCTTTATGCTGTTCTTTCTCAATGGCATCAATGATCTGATTCATGAAAATTCCCCTTCCCCGCCCGCTCGTGTGGGCGAACAGTTTCCGGCAGGATGGGTAAAATTGCAACCACCCACAGGGGCATTTAGCGATTTCACAAGCTGGAGGTTCACCGGCTGGATAACCGCCAAATCCTTGAATCGCTAACTCATTAAATTGCGTTAATGTTCGGGACCCATTCGCGCCCGTAGTTCAACTGGATAGAGCGACGGCCTCCGGAGCCGTAGGTTGCGCGTTCGAGCCGCGCCGGGCGCACCACCTCTGAAAAGGTGGCTTTCCCAGGTAAAATTGCGGATTTTTGACCATTTTCCGATCATACTCATTCGAACATATAAAGACCATTCTGGCGATGATTGAAGGGCGGAAACCTCAGCGGTTCCATTATTGGGACAAGGGAAGCATCGCGACAATTGGGCGGAACAAAGCGGTCGCGGATTTAAAATTCATGCACTTGAGCGGTCTTCTCGCGTGGGTGGCGTGGTTGTTCGTGCATATCGTCTTCCTGGTCGGTTTTCGAAACCGCTTGCTTGTCCTTTTTCAATGGGCGTGGGCGTATTTTACCTTCAACAAAGGCGCGCGCTTGATTACGCGAAATTTCCAGTCAGAAACGCGCCCGCCGGCGTG
The DNA here is from genome assembly GCA_003219415.1 of Verrucomicrobiota bacterium. Lineage (GTDB taxonomy): Bacteria > Verrucomicrobiota > Verrucomicrobiia > Chthoniobacterales > UBA10450 > Udaeobacter. The sequence continues at coordinate 8,044 of QHOS01000061.1, forward strand.
AACGAGATTAAGGGATTAGCGAATCAGAAAATCAGCGATCCAAGCAATGCGGAGGATCTAGCGCTTGCGATCCAAATCGTTCTTCACGGAAAAGAGAGAGGCCGCCTTGCGACGGCCTCTTCCGGTTATCTTTCTTATTGTTATTTGGCTTCTGCCAATGCCCAGAGGCCTTGGAGTTAGAAGCCTACCTGCATGATTTGACTGCCCCAGAGGCTGGTCGTGTTGATCTTCTCGTTCACCAGCCATGCTTTGGATATGGCGCTCGGGTCGATGGTGACGGCTGAATAATCGCCCCAACGCTCTGTAGTATCTGCGCTAGGATTGTAGAACGTCGGGCTGGTAACTCCGACTATGCCGGCCGGGATCCCAGGATCGCCGTTCAGCTTACCGGAGAAGACGACCTGTGCATTCACACCAACATTTGCGTCGGTCGAACTCCACGTTACGAACGTGTTATTCGATGTGTTTGTAGTGATGGAGGCATTCCAGTCGTCCGAAGTGCCAGTCTGGAAGAAGAACCCGCTCTGCGCGACCGTATTGCTCGAGGTATTTATCCGGTAGAACTTTGGAGCTGGAAAACTACCAAGCGCAATCGTGTGCGTCTGCCACAGATCATCGCCATTTTGTGTGCTGGCGTTAACAAATCGGCTGTCCGATGTGTCGAGCAAATTGGTTGTCCCGGACTGATGCGCATCCGGGGGCACGGAGTAAGAAGGAACGGTGGCGGCCGATGACACCAAAGCGGTACCGTTGGGACGGCTCGAGTTGGTCAGCGTGTACTTCGTAAACGTGGTGCCTGACGGAGGAGCCGCGAGCAGGAAGCTGTTTGCATTCTGATCCAGCACGATGGGAGGCGCCAGAGTTCCAGCCAGTCCGGTAAAGACAGGAACACTGAAACCAAGCCCGTTATACAATCGCGCCTTGGCGATTGAGAACTCGTCAGCTCCCACGAACCCGCCGTGGAAAATATTCGCCGTGAATATGACTGCATCCTGATCGAAACCCAACTGCGGGAAGTCAAAGAAGTCACCGGAGAAAAAGGTGACATTTACACTGTAGATGAAGAAGGCCCCTGCCGGATTCGCCGTCTTCGATATGCCGATAAAAAATCTCTGGACAGTGTTGCTCTCCTGAAAAGCCTCTGCGGTCACAATCCAGCGATTCCAAACCGAATCGTAAACCACACGCGGATCAAAAATGACCTCCGTGGTATAGCCAAAGAAGGTTGCAAGACTGACGTTTTTAACGAGCGCTGGCGGAGTGGCCTTATTGTACATCCTGATATGACTATTCGTTACCTCAACAAAATGCGTTTTGCCGACAGCACCGTGGGTATCGGGCGGCCGCAATCCATCGACGTCACTAGCGGCGTCGAAGTTTTTAAACACCCTCGTGGGCGGCCCGGCTGGCACTGCGCTAAGCGCACCTGGTTTTACTGCCTGGGGCGAGTAATTCGCAGCCGCCGCCTGTTTTGCCGCCGCGTAAGCGTTGGCATCTATGGTTGGCCGGAATGGTATGGCATAGGCAGCCGCCGGCTGCTGCATGACAAAGTTCTCCTCAGCCTGTATTTCGGCAGCCGGCCCCGAATCAAGGGTAAACTGGGGGGCAAGAGACTGCGCTACAGCTTGGCCGCACCACATGATAGGTGCAAGGGCAACTACCGCGGCAAGTATTGGTTTGTTTAGTATTTTCATTATAGATGGTCCTTTCGTTTTGATTTGGTTTTCTTAGGAACGCAAAAATAATGTCACAACAATGCAGAATCGGTCTACTCATCTGGCGACATTCTTTCCGCATTAACCGAGAAAAGCTGTAAAACAGCTCAAACCTAATGTTGGCCCGCCAGGAGGGACACGCGGTACTGGCTCGGAGACAGACCGGCATATTTTTTAAAATCCCGGTTGAACTGGGCCAGCGAATGGAAACCCGCCGCGAAAGCCACTTCCCCAATACGGAACGAACGCTCGGGGAGGCGGTCTTTTACCTTCTCGACCCGTACCCTCGCCGTGTATTCTGTGAGCGTCATTCCGGTGGCGTTTCTAAATATCTTGCCGAAATAATCGGGGTGCAGTGACACGCAGCGAGCGACCTGGGCCACCGTGAGCCGCTCTTCACATTTCTCTAGGATAAACTTCTTCGCAAACGTCACGCATACAGGTTCGGCGTCCGCGGTTGAGATCAATAAGCGCCCGGCGGATTCGGACAGGTGCTCTGAAAACATCGATAGCAGACTGATCACTCCCTTCAGCCTGCCGTGGGAAACCATCGGTATTCCAAAATAAGCATTTCTCGCATCGCGCATGGACGGATCCGCGTTTGAGAGACGATGCAATACTCGCATCCAATCCTTAGGCGCTGGAGTTCGATAAAAGACCGGTCCCGCCAGCAGGGTCCCCACGGTTGACCCGCGAGCTCGGAGGGTGACTCCAAAATAACTAAAGCCACAGATCGAAGCGGATTTTTCGGGGATGCCGCTTCCGGTTACTCTGGCAAGCAAGTCTCTCAAGCGCTCTATGCAACGCAGCCGCTCCTGCTCTGTATTCACCAGCGCGGCGCAAAATGCGTGTCGGCGCAACGCCTGCAATAGCTCTCTCTGGCCGCTTCCCACATGCAGAAAACGCAGAACGATTCCAGTCGTGGACGAAAATGCAGCCAGAAACTGTTTCAGGGGCGGAGACACCAGCAACGCTTGATGAAGGGTTTTGATGCATCTCGACTCGTCTCTATTGCGCTTACTTGCCAGCTGCAACGGCTGAGCCAGCTCCGCGCCACTACCGGTTATTACGCTTCTCATAGTAGGTCTCCACTTCCGAAAGAAAAGGGAGCTATCAGGAGGGGGAACACCCCCTTGCCAATCGAATCTCGCCGAGAATACTTCTTTAAGGGGGGGTTCGCGATATTAAACCTTAGTTTACGTTCAAATAAACATCATTGCGCACGTACAAAATCGCAGTGGTGTACGATTCGCAACACGGTTTTTAGTTGGACGCGGACCGATTGCCTCTGCACATTCAATCCACAAGAAAACTCATTCCCTGTGAAATCGCATAGGGCGCCGCACCAGGCTCTGTTTTCCAGACCTTCGGTGCGCAGAACTACGGGATAAGGCTTCCTTACCGGCGCGAAGGAAAATGCCTAATTATTCGCCAGCCGTCGCTCGGCTCCGTAAGGGAATACTTCTGGAATCTCGCCTGCTCGGATTTGGTGCTGGATGGAGCGCCAGAAGTCGGCCCTAAATATCTCGCGATGATGCTCCAGCAGCGCGGCCAGGGCCGGCTTTGGGAAAGCCAGGAATTGCAAAAATTCCTCGGGGAAAATGTCGTTCTCACGCACGGAGAACCACGGCTCGGCGGCGACTTCTTCCTCCGGAGTGCGCGCTTCGGGCAGTTTGCGAAAATTGCAGTCCGTAAGAAAACAAAGCTCATCGTAATCGTAAAAGACCACGCGGCCGTGCCGGGTCACGCCAAAATTTTTCGTGAGCAAGTCGCCGGGAAAGATATTGGAGGCAGCAAGGTCTTTGATCGATTGCCCGTAATCGCGCCCGGCAGCCGCAATTGCGTCCGTCTCGTTTTCCCGGAAAAAGAGGTTGAGCGGACGAAGACGACGCTCGACATAGGCGTGCGCGATGACGACGTCGCTGCCTTCCATTTTCACAATTGAATCGGCATCGCGCAAAAGTTCCGCCAGCAGCTCAGAGTCGAAGCGGTCAGCCGGGATGCGAAGATGCTCGAATTCGTGCGCTTCGACCAGTCGTCCCGCGCGGTCATGTTCGAAAACCAGTCGGTAGCGCCGTCGCACATCCTCGGGGGTGCTATCTTTCGGCAAGTCAAATTGATCTTTGATCAGTTTAAAAACGACATCGTAGCTCGGCAGCGTAAAAACGCTCATCACCATTCCGCGAGCTCCTTCGGCCACGACGAAACGATCGCTCGACCTGCGCAGGTGGGCGATGAAATCGCGGTAAAACTCCGTTTTACCGTGCCGATGAAAACCGATGGTGTTGTAAAGATCGATCAGCCGTTTGCGCGGCATCAACTGCTGAAGATAACGCACCAGTCGATAGGGACATTCAACCGCGACCCGAAAATAGGAGCGGGTAAACGAAAACAAAATCGCGAGATCGACATCTCCGTGGAGCAGCGCATCGAGGCTGATGCCGCGCTCATTTTCGTGACGAAGGCAAAGCGCGATGGGCAAGGGCAACTGTCCTTCGCACAAGACGCGTCCCACCAAATAGGCGCCGCGTCCGCGATAAAAGACACTCGAGACAATCTCCAGTTCGGGCTGCGAATTTTTCGCCTCGCGCACGGCTTCAATTCGCGCCGAAGCCAGCTTCGCTGTCTCCTGCAGATCGGCCCAGCAGGTTTCCTCAAAAGCATCTGTCAACGCCGAACACAGCAGTTCGGGCAGGTTTTGGCCGCGATAGGTTTTCGCGATATTGATCAGGGCGTTCGGCGGCGGCGCGTCGAAATCGGTATCGACAAATTCGATTGCCTGGTCCACGCCGGCGGTGGCAAAAACGCGGCGCGTTAACGAATTGAAAAATGTCTCGGCGATTTCCCACGCCGGCGAGCGCGCAATGAGCGATGAGTACACAGCTTTGATGCCCGTCCAGATGCTGTGTTCCGACAAACGCGCGCCCATCAATTTGCGGATGCGATTTGTCAGGCCGTCGAGAACATCATTGTAAAAACGCAGACGCTCGGCAGCGTCATCGAAACTGCCGGCCCAATCGCGCGCCAAAAAACGCTCACGCGCACGCCGGGTGATGGCGTTGAAACGCGTTTCGTAGTCGAAAAAAGCTTCGAGCGCGGTTTCGGCGCAACACGCGGCGAGACGACTGTTGGTCAGCGCGGAAGAGTCTTGCGCAACATTTTCGTTGGCGATCGTCGATCTTGCAGTCAACGGAACTGCTCCGCTTCGGTCGAGCCGTCCAAGGCCGCGGTCGAGCTCTTACCGTCGGCGATGATTTGCGCGACGAGATCAAAGTAACCTGTGCCGACTTCGCGCTGATGTTTCGTCGCCGAATATCCATCGCGTTCGGCCGCGAATTCCGCCTCCTGCAATACCGCATACGCCGCCATGCCGTGGTCGCGATAATCGCGCGCCAGATTGAACATGCTGGCATTAAGCGCATGAAATCCAGCAAGCGTAACGAATTGAAATTTGTAACCCATCGCGCCAAGCTCGCGCTGAAATTTCGCGATGCTGGCGCTGTCGAGTTGCCGTTTCCAGTTGAATGATGGCGAACAATTGTAAGCCAGTAACTTGTCAGGGAATTTTGCGTGGAGGTTCTCGGCGAATCGCTTTGCTTCCGCCAAGTTCGGTTCGCTCGTTTCGCACCAGATCATGTCGGCAAACGGCGCGTAACTTTGCGCACGCGCGATCGCCTGATCCAGTCCGGCGCGCACCCGAAAGAAACCTTCTGGCGTCCGTTCGCCTGTGAGAAATTCGCGATCGCGCTCATCCACGTCGTTTGTCAGGAGGGCGGCGGCGTTTGCATCCGTTCGCGCGA
>QHOS01000224.1 GCA_003219415.1 Verrucomicrobiota bacterium
TTCAGCAACGTCGATTTGTTAGGCAAGATTGGCTGCGCGATGCCCTCGCTGACAAACCGCATCCTCAATTACCGGACCGTCCGCATCGCGATGCAGAAGGCAATTGGAATATCCGCGAGACGTTCCCTGCCACATTACGCTGAGGAACGTTTTGACAAATGGTTCGTGAAGCACGTGGTAGGGTCGGCGCGCCGCGCCGACCGAACGCCGCAACGTGGCGTCCCTCACAGAGGCCCCGTCATTCTTTGGGACGACACCTTTGTGCGTTACCACGAACCGCACATCGGAATTGCCGCAGTTACGATGCTGGCAGCTCTCGGGTTCGAGGTTTCGCTCGCAAAGAACCGACGCTGCTGTGGACGACCAGCCTTTAGCCAGGGAAATCTCGATGCCGCGGTGAAGCTCGCCAGGCACAACGTCTCTCAACTCTCAACTCTCAACTCTCAACTATCGGCCCCGCCGATTCTCTTTCTTGAGCCGTCGTGCTGGTCGATGTTCGTGGAAGATTATCCCGAGCTTAAGATCGAGAGCGCGGAGAAGATAGCGAATCGCTGTTTCTTGTTCGAAAAATTCGTGGACGATCTGCTTGAGCAGGAACCAGCTGCGCTGCAGTTCAAGCATTCCGAGACGACGCTCGCGATCCATGCACACTGTCATGCCAAATCGATCATAAATCCTGCGTTCATGCGAAGACTTGCGGAACGTTTGCCCGGGAGGAAGGCCATCGTGCTCGATACAGCCTGCTGCGGGATGGCGGGCGCGTTCGGCGCGCTTGCCGAGAAGTACGATCTTTCCATCCAAGTCGCTCAGGATTTGATCGATAAACTCGAGAATCAAGGGCGCGAGACACAGATCATCGCCTCAGGGACAAGTTGCCGACATCAAATTACCGATCTGACGAATATCCGGCCAAAGCACATGGCCGAGGTGCTCGCCGAAGCGCTGCCGTAATGGCAGGCGTGTCGCCTGCAAACCGTGAAGACGTTTTTTTGCGCTATTGACCTGTCCACACCAAAAACCTTACTCTCAGCTCCATGAATCCAGTCGTTGCATCCGATAAACTTAAGCGCGCTGAAGTCTGGGCTGAGGATGATGAATCAGTTCATTGGGCTGGCGCCTTTGCCGTCTATGGCGGCTACGGCACGACCGCATCTTCGACGATCGTATATGAAATTGAGCCAGGACATCGCCTCGGCTGGCACACCGATGCTACCGAAGAGACGCAGTACATCATTGCTGGGACCGGCGAATTGCACATGGAAGATGGCAGCACCTACCGGGTAGGTCCTGGCAGTGTTTTTGCGATTCCAACGCCGGTAAAACATGACCTCGTCAATATCGGCAACGAAACATTGCGCGCCGTCGCTTTCTTCGCGGCTGCGATGTTCACTCAAAACTTCGACAACGTGATGATGCCGCCGAAGAGCCACATCCTCGGCACTCCGAATCGAGAAGGCTAGCGCTTTCTAAGCGCGACGCGGAAATCAAACACGCGGAATGACCGCACACTGGCGGGCAATCTGCATACTACCCTTTCGGCTTCGGTGGTTCGCCAGGCTTTGCGGCTTCGCCTGGTTTGGGTGGCGCACCACCGGCGGGCGCGCCGCCGGGAAGATCTTCCTCGGCGGGGACTGCTAGTATGTCCGGTTCGGTGAACGAATTTGGATGATTAGCCAGTTCCTTGCGCAGCGCAGCAATTTGTTCGGCTGTCACTGGGCTGGCATTGTTCCCCCACTCGCTACGTTCGTATGTGAGAACGTCCGCAATCTTTTGGTCGGTCAATGTCTTGTCCCAAGGCTGCATTACCGCGGCACCGAATTTTTGGCCTTTCACGGTGACGGGTCCTTGCAGACCCTTCATGACAATCATCGCCGGTCGTTGCGAACCACCAGTGGTGAACTCCGAACCAGCCAGCGGCGGATATTGACCGGCCACACCGAGACCATTTGCCTGGTGACACGTCTGGCAATTAGCGGCAAAAATCTTCTTTCCGCGATCATGCGGCGAAAGTTCGGCTGCCTGTTGGGCGCCCTGCGGCCCGGTAACCTTTTTCATGGTTGGCATTTCACCGCCGTACGGGTCAAGCGCTTCACCGCTAAAATTTCCCGAGTAACGGCCAAGATAAGCGCCGCCAAAAAATACTGCCAGTCCGTAAACTGCGATCAACCAGATGGAAAGCGGTTCGCGACCTACACGGGGCTCACGTTTTTCCCGCTGCACCGCGGCATGGACATCCTGAACGTCAGCGATTTCGCTGTAATCCATACCCTGGCCGGAATGCGGCTCCGGTGTTGGAGTGCTCTCGTTCATTTGGGTGGTGGCTGTCCTCCGGGCGCAGCCGAAGGTGAAGCCGCTGGCGACACTGCGGATGCCGATCCGGCCGATTTAACTTCTTTCAATGGATGCGATTGATTGAGCGCCATCATGTACGCCACAAGACATTTCGCATCGTAAGTTGGAATGATCTCCCATCCCTCAGGCGGAGCGTCGGAGCCGGTAAGCCGCAATGCATCTGATGAGTGAACGTCACTGATACGGCGAGCTTGGTACAAAAAACGATACGACGGCATGTTGGAATCAAAGTTGATGCTGCGCGGCGAATAAAGATGCACGTGATGCCAGGCAGCGGAATACATTGGTGGCAAGCCCGCCGTCTGCTCGGGCCACGGTGGTCCCGCAAGAGGTGGTGCACCGGGACTTGCAGCTCCAGCAGCAGCAGCAGCTACTCCTGGAGAGGGAGAAGCGATGCCTGTGCCCGCTCTCGCGATCGGAGCTGGCTTCGATGCAGGGGAAGTTGGAGACGCCGCAGGTGACGTTGCCGGAGAAGCTGCTGGTTGCTGTTGAGGCGCCGCAGAAGCTCCTGGCGATTGCGCGCCCTGAGCCTTCGGCTGGGCCGCTGATGGTGACGGGCTTTGAGCCGCGCCACTTGGTGAGCCTGCTGGATTCCCGCCTCCACCCGGCGAAGGACTCTCCTGTTCCGCTGGCGCGCGGGCCCCGATGTTCGCAAGGTCCTGGCCCATGCGCATCTTCCCAAGCAAAACAGGTCGTTCGAAAATATAATCTCGAGGCGCGCTGCGGCGATCGCCCCATTTTCGGTCGATATCGGCCCCCGCGTATTCGGCGCGCACCTGCTCGCTGTGACAATAGATGCAGCCATTGGCGGCGTAAACGCGCGCGCCCCACTGGACCATTCCTGATTGGGGCATCGGATAGATATCTGTGCCGTCCTCGTCAGATTGAGGATTGAGGTGTCCGATTTGCCAATTGGGGATCACAGTCAATCCCACCCATGAGAACGCAAATGTCCCGAAAATTCCGAGGAAAAGAGGGGCGAGTCCTTTCATATGTGCGCTTCAGCTCCCTCCGCTTCAACCGGGTTAAGAAATGTGGGCACAGTCGACTTCCGACCGAGGCCGAAGAGCATGAGCCCAAAATGATACGCAAAGATGAAATGCGACACGGTGAGCAGAATGCCCGCCAAACTACGCCCGCGCAGGTAAGGCAACACACTTTCGACGCTCTCACTGAAAGCGAGCGAGGGATTTTCCATGCTCGCTCCCTGAAGAAAACCGCCAGCAAGAAGCATCAGCGTCATCAGTCCGATGCCGTAGGCCGATGCCCAGAAATGCAGTTTGATCAATGACCCATAGCGCCACTCGCGTCCAATTAATCGTGGCACGATGTAGTACATCGAACCAAAAATCACCATCGTAAAGAATGCGTAAAGACCAAGATGCGAATACGCGATGCTCGCTTCAGTAAAGTTTACATAGCCGGCCACGGAGCGCAGCGAAATCACAACACCTACCAAGCTAAACACCGTGTAGGACATGGCGCCGAAGACGGTAAAACGAAGCGTAGGGCTATAGCGCATCAGTGGGAAATAACCCTGCATCGTCATGTGATGATTGAGCCCGACAGTGGCGACAGGAATCAGCGTAAGGATTGTGGCTGCGATGCTGGCTGTGACCATCCATGCTGGGAACGGTCCATCGACGAGGCGCTGCATCCCGGTCCAACTCGAGAATAGCGCGTAGCTCCA
>QHOS01000225.1 GCA_003219415.1 Verrucomicrobiota bacterium
TTAAGAATTCTTTCAGCCTTTTTAGCTCCTGAATCAGCGCCTCGTCGATCTCCTGGCGACCTGCCGTATCGAAGATTTCGACAATGGGCGCACCTGGCTGTCGCGCCCTGGCAGATGTGTGAGCAGCGGCACGCTCCACATTCTTTTCGCCCGGCTCGGGAGTGAATACCGGGATGTCGATTTGTTTCCCCAGCGTTACCAACTGTTCGATCGCCGCCGGTCTCTGCAAATCGCACGCGATTAAAACTGGCGTGCGACCCTGCTTTTTCAGAAGACGCCCCAGTTTGGCAGACGAAGTTGTTTTGCCCGACCCATTAAGACCGACAATCAAAACACGGCCTGTATCTCCGAGATTAACCGGCGCGGCGTCGCCTCCGAGCAAGGCAGTTAATTCGTCGTAGAAAATTTTTACAATCTGCTGGCCTGGCGTAATGCTGCGAAGAACGGCTTCTCCAAGCGCTTTCTCTTTAATGCGTGCAATGAATTTTTTGGCGACTTGAAAATCGACGTCCGCTTCAAGCAAAGCCAGCCGGACGTGGCGTAACGCAGTATCGACGTTCGATTCGCTGATCGTGCCGTGTCCACGCAGCTCTTTGAAGACGTCCTGAAGTTTGTCAGAGAGTTGAGAAAACATGACATCAAAAGTTAGACGGCGCCACCCGTCGTCGCGCGGTAGCGCACGCGTCCCGCGCGCTGGCGAGCGCGTCCCTGCGATCGCGAACTTTTGATACACCAACGTTTCACGATCGAATATGACATAAGAAAGATCGTTTCGGCGCGCCGCCGAGAGCAAGCGGAGACGCATGCCCCCAAAACCCACGCCAAGCTTATTTTTTAGGCGTTGGTATCGGCGAGGTCCCTCCAGCCGCGCCCTCTTCAATTCCGAAAGTCCAATGCGCTTCGACCTTTTTCCCCTGAGATTTCGCGCTGATAATCACGCTACACGATTTCTCGTGCAACTTTTGCGTCACTTGGTATGACACCGTACCGGATTTCGGGTCATAATTCGCAGGAACAACACCGAGACCGCTCACGCGCAGTTGCACACTGCCAGGCTCGATCGCGCCAATCGGACTGAGGTTAGCCTTAATTAAAGGCAGAGCCGTGTGCACCGTCTCGCCATCTGCCGGTTGGGTCGCGAGATCCTTCGCGCCAACTTCGGCGACCGCTGCTCCCCCTCCAGTTGAGGTAGCGATCATTTTTACAGCATCTTCAAATACCTTGGGCTTGTTCGCTTCGATCGCATAACGACCGATTGAATCCATCGACGACGTAAAGGTGATGGGCTGACCGTAAACCGTAAACATCGCCTCGTACCCGGAATTTCGGGCAATCTCTTTAACGTGTTCGTTATAATTCCCGAACGGCACTGCAAAGCAATTCACTTTGATGCCCAGTCGCTGCTCGAGCAGTTGCTTGGAACCCACCACTTCGTTTTGTATCCATTGCTCGTATTGAGGCCCGGTCAATTTCGTCTTCGTCCTCTTCCCTCCGGTACTCGCGAGCATGATCGTATGCCCTTCGCGCAAATCCTGGTGAGTCGCTGAATGCGCTTCAATGTCCACACCGTTATCGCGCATATCCGCAAGCTGTTCCCAAGTAATCGCTTCCCCGCCGCCTAACGAGCCGCCCCGCACGCCTTCGGTGTAAATGAACATGGTGAACGGGTAACCGTATTTTTTCATAATCGGCCACGCGACTTCGTATTGCGATTTCCAGCCATCATCGAAAGTAACGACCGCAGAGCGCGGTGGTATATTCTTTTCGCCCTTCTTCCAGGCGAGCAAATCCTGCATTGAAATGACTGTAATGCCGCGATCCTTTAATTCCTTCATCTCCGCTTCAAACGCGGCAGGTGTGATCTCGGTCCCGGGATAGCGAATCTTGTCCACCAAACGGTGATAACAAAAAATGAGTACCTGGGCCGTTTGATCGACCACCGGCTTGGTGACCTTTGGAGATGCCGCCGCTAGTGGAGTTGCAACCGGTGTCGCAGATGAGGCGCTCGCCTGCTGCGAACTCGAGGAAGCGTTCTCCTCCTTCTTGCACATCGAAAGGTTCAGCGCAAGAAACAAAGGGAGAATCGCAAATCGGATTATCATAAAAGAAGTAAAGGCTTTATGCGCAGCAGCACAAAACACAAGTGCTTTTTGCAACTGCGATCAATAGACAGTCCCTCATCCAATTACGTTGTATCCTTTAAGCTTCGCGCGAAAAATTTTTGGTAGAAGACGTATTTTTTGCTATAAGATCAGAATGCTTCGCCAGGTCACTCGTCTCCTTGCAATCGCTTTTTTCGCTTCATTGGCTGCTTGCAGTACAGTCACGACTACCGGGGTTAAAAACACGAGCAAGACTTTCAATACTGTGGTGGTGGACGCCGGCCACGGGGGAAAAGATAGCGGCGCATATCGCCGTTACGGCCCGGCGGAGAAGATCGTTGCTCTCGATGTCGCCCAGCGTCTTAACCGCAAACTGCGCGAATCTCAGCTGAAAACGGTGATGACCCGGTCCTCGGATGTGTTTATCGAATTGAACGACCGTGTGGCAATCGAGAATGCGCAGAAAAACGCGATCTTCGTGAGCATACACTTTAATGATTCGCGCAGGCGCGGCATTCGCGGATTCGAAACATACTATCATTCGGGCGCTTCATCCGATCTGGCGAATAGTATTCAACAAAAACTGGCGACGATCCCCCACTCCGCTAGTCGCGGCGTGCACACGGCAAATTTTCGCGTGCTACGCCTCGCCAACTGTCCAGCGGTCCTCGTGGAATGCGGGTTCTTAAGTAATCGCAATGAAGGGGGTCAGGCGCGTGATTGGGAATATCGCGAACTCCTCGCGGACCGAATCGCGGAAGCAATTGTCGAACAACGGTTCGGCTCCGGTGTTTACCGTGGATCGACGCAAGTAGCTGCAGAATCGCAGCCACAATCGGCCTCTCCCAGCGGCGGGACGGGCCTGACGCCAAACGCTGGGCATCGCTAGAATTCTTTTCCGCGCTCTTCGCGGCCGAGTGCGGCGAGCAAGATCAACATCACAAAGATCACTAGCGCAAAAAGCGCCAGCGCCTTTGCATAATCCGGATGCCCGCTTGCATCATGGAAATGATCGGCCAACCGGGCTTCAATAACAGCCGTGTTGGCGGCAAATAAGTTTCCGAGTTGATAAGCAACCCCGGGAAATGTCCCGCGCACAGCGCCGGGCGAGAGTTCATTCAAATGTACGGGAACAACTCCCCAGGCGCCTTGCACCATGAACTGCATGGCAAACCCGCCGATGACAAGAAGCGCGAAGCCCGACGGAAAAACCCAGAGGGGAATAAGGATTATTCCGAATCCGGCAGTCAAAATAATCGAGCGCCGGCGGCCCCATTTTTGCGACAGATGGCCAACCACTGTTCCGCCGCAGATTGCGCCAACAGCGTAAATGATCCCTGTCGCGGCCTTCTGCGTCACGCCATAGTGGCGTTGTTCACCGAGAAAAGTTTGATACATGTCCTGGGTCCCATGCGACATCGCGTTGAACGCCGTCATCAACAAAATGACGTACACAAAGAGACCCCAGTGGCGTTTTAGTACAATCAGCAGATCGCTCCAAAAATTACTGGTCTCGCGCTGCCGTTGCAGCCAAACAGGCGATTCAGGCACTTGCGCACGGATGTACAGCACTAGAAATGCGGGTAGCGCTCCCGCGACGAAGAGGCCGCGCCATCCGAAGAATGGAAATACAATCCAATACACAACGGCCGCGAGCAGATAACCAAATGCATAGCCTTGTTGTAGAATTCCCGAGAACAATCCACGTGCGGCAGTTGGCAGGGTTTCCATTGCCAGCGACGCGCCAAGTCCCCATTCTCCGCCCATGCCGATTCCGTAAAGGGCGCGGAAGATCAGTAGCCAGGTGTAATTCGGAGAAAACGCGGTGAGCAACTCCATGAGAGAGTAAAAGATGATGTCGATCATCAGCGGCATGCGGCGCCCGAACCGGTCCCCGAGCAATCCAAAAATGAACGCGCCCAGCGGGCGCATAGCCAGCGTAAGCGTGATCGCGTAGCTCAGCTCGGCGACGCTGGTGCCAAAGTCGCCTGCCATCGGCACGATCACGAAG
>QHOS01000226.1 GCA_003219415.1 Verrucomicrobiota bacterium
TCCGGAGACTGTCACGGAAAAGATTCTGCATATGAACGACTCGTTAGGCGGCATTTCCCGTCTTACATTCCAAATGAGCGTCGCAGCCCTGCCGCACGCGAAATTGATGCACGCGATCGAGCTGCTCGGGACGCGTGTGGCTCCTCTTGTGCGAACCGCGCTCGCGCCTGAGACAGCGGCGGCGCCTTTGCTAACGAACTCACAGTATGAAGGAAACGGCAGCACAACAAACATGGTAGGGGGAGAATTCAAAACTCGGAGGTAATTTATAACATGATAAAGATCGCAATCATTCTCGGAAGCACACGCCCGAATCGAAATGGCGAGGCGGTAGCGAAGTGGGTTTATGAAGTCGCGAAAAAGCGCAGCGACGCCGAGTTCGAACTCGTAGACATCAAAGATTTCAACCTGCCGCTTCTCGACGAGCCGGTGCCGCCCTCGATGGGGCAATACAGTAAATCTCATACCAAAACATGGGCGGCTAAGATCGACACGTTCGATGCCTACGTTTTCGTCACGCCCGAGTACAACCATGGAACCTCCGGCGCGCTCAAGAACGCGATCGATTTCCTGTTTGCAGAATGGAGCAACAAAGCGGCTGGCTTCGTCAGCTACGGCGGCGCCAGCGGCGCGCGCGCAGTCGAGCAGCTGCGTCTGAATCTGGCGGAGGTGCAAATGGCCACTGTGCGCAATCAGGTGTTGCTCTCCATGTATACCGACTTCGAAAACTTCAGCGTCTTTAAGCCAGATCCACGAAAAGAGACGTCGGTCAACGACATGCTGGGCCAGCTCATCGCTTGGGGCGGCGCACTGAGGACGCTCCGGAAGACCTCAGCTAAAAACCAGTAATGTCCGCAAGTTATCAGGACGACCCTCACCTGAACATTTTCAAATCGTTGCTTCGCGGAAGCGCTCATAGCGATTCGTTCCGACCGACTTGCAAAGTAGGACGTAAGCTTCGAAATGTGTTTCGCTCCGTTATTTTGATCGAATGCTTCGAGCAACGATTCGCAACTGATCTCGAAACCATGTGTGCGCCGGCTCGGTGCTGAGACGCGAAAGCTGCGCCAGAGGACGATCCACCATGGTTTGTTGACCATCCAGAGTTTCGACCACCGCGTGCGGCAGTTGCAGGTATTGTTTGAGTGTGAATCGACGCGTCCGAACGGGCTGTGCGGATCCGACCAGACAAACAAAGTCTAAATTAAAAATCAGTTCGCTTTCCAAAATTGGAGGCACTGCTTCTGCGCTGAGAGTGAGATCGATTCGCCCTGCAACAACGTCCTCGTATGCTTGAGTGCGCCACGCCGATACCTCCAGCCTGGCATGAGGAGCAGCTTTCCGTACGCGCTCGAGAAGCGTTGGCAGCAGAATCGTGGACCCGTGGTCTGTCATGGCCACTCGAAAACGTTCCTGGCTTCGTGCGGGAGAGAATTCCTCGCCTTGCACCATGGCTCCAAGCCGACCCATGATCGATTCCAGCTCGCGCAATACACGTTCTCCCCGCGGTGTCCGCTCATAAACGCGTCCCGTGCGAACGAGGAGAGGATCTCCGAATGTTTCGCGCAGCCGCTCCAGCGCTCGGCTCATCGCGGGTTGGCTTAGGAAAGAGCGCTTAGCGGCGCGGGTCACGTGCCGTTCTTCCAAGAGCGCATGGAGCGCGTGCAAAAGATTCAGATCAACGTTCCGTAAATACACCTCACGCATAATAGATATCCTAACAATGCATTTTTAGAATGATAAGCACAGCGTATTTTCAATCATGAAAACATCACTAACAAAAAGCGCGATCGTCACCGGCGCGTCTGGTGGAATCGGACGTGTGGTGGCGAAAAGACTAGCAAACGATGGCTTCGCAATCACAGTGCATTATGCCGGCAACCCGGCTAAAGCTGAAGCAGTCGTAGCTGAAATTAACAATGCCGGCGGAAAAGCCATCGCCGTGCAAGCGGATGTGGCGAAGGCCGCGGATGTCGAGAATCTCTTCTTTCTCAAGCAGCGTCATCGCTAAATCCTTTCCGACCTATGGTCCCTACATCGCTTCCAAAGCGGGCGTGGAAGGCCTGGTTCGGGTTCTTGCCAATGAATTGCGTGGCCGAAACATAACGGTCAACGCCGTCGCCCCTGGCCCGATCCCAACCGAGTTGTTTCTAAAGGGGAAGACTCAGGAGCAGATCGAAGGATTCAGAAAACTTCCTCCGCTAGAACGGCTGGGCCAAGCGGAAGACATCGCTGGCGTCGTATCATTCCTCTCCGGTCCCGACGGCGGATGGGTAAATGCGCAGGTGCTGCGCGCCAATGGCGGCTTCGCCTGACCCTTTTTCAAATCTTGATTTTGTTGCATCTGAAAATTCGAACCAGAAAGAAAAATTCAACATGAAGAAGATCATCATCATCACCGGTGCTTCGAGTGGGTTTGGCGCTTTAACTGCGCGCGCTTTGGCAAAAGCAGGCCACACTGTCTATGCAAGCATGCGCGAGACCAGGGGCCGTAATGCGCCACAGGTCGAAGAGGCGAAAAAGTTCGCCAAGGATAACGATGTCGACCTGCGTGCCATCGAACTGGACGTTTCGTCGCAGGAATCTTGTGACGCAGCCATCCAGGAGATCATTGCCAAGAACGGTCGCCTCGACGTGGTCATTCACAACGCCGGACACATGGTTTTTGGTCCGGCCGAAGCGTTCACGCCCGAACAACTCGCTGAGTTGTATGACGTCAACGTCCTAAGCACGCAACGAGTGAACCGTGCGGCATTGCCTCAGTTGCGCAAGCAAAAGAGGGGTCTTGTAGTCTGGGTGTCAAGCAGCAGCTCCGCGGGCGGAACGCCACCCTATCTGGCGCCGTACTTCGCGGCCAAGGCCGGGATGGACGCATTGGCCGTAGTCTACGCGCGTGAACTGACTCGGTGGGGCATCGAGACCTCCATCATTGTTCCAGGCGCCTTCACCGGCGGCACGAACCACTTCGCGCATGCCGGTTCTCCCGCAGACAAAGCACGAGTCGCCGAATACGAAGCGGGTCCTTACAAGGGTTTCGCCAACGAAGTGCGCGAGGGCTTTGCCTCAATTGTACCAGCCAATGCGGACGTAGCCGCCGTCGCGGACGCCATCGTGAAGGTGGTCGATACGCCATTTGGCGAACGGCCTTTCCGCGTCCACATCGATCCGACGCAGGATGGAGCGGAAGTGGTCAATATGGTTTCGGATCGGGTCCGTGCCGAGCTTCTCCGTAGGATTGGCCTCGGTGACGTGCTGACACCGCGGAATCTTGCAGTCGAATTGCAAAGCGCTGCCTAGTCGCATGTGAAAGGCATCTTCGCGCAGATGAGTGTTAACAGCTGCACCGAAGCTGTCGCTAATGCCGCACAGTCTGGTTAACGCAGCTCTAGTCGCTGCTGCAGCATTTTTCGAGGCCGCCGAGCGCTGTCTGCGAAAGGACGGCCTGGCGTTGGTCAATGTTTGCCTGGAACGGAAATCAGATCCGACTGCCGATAGGATCGCTGCAGGATTTAAAGAAAGGAGTTGGCGTGTGCGCCTTTTGGATAGCCCGGGTGGGGAACGCAACGCCATCGTCCTGGCGGGAAAGGTGAGGAACCCTGCGCCGGCCAAGATTGCTGATCTTACCTCAAGCTGGCGCGAAGCGGACTGGTAAAGAACTTCGGGCCATGCGCTTCCGGCGGACCTAGGATCGTCTAACGCCGGAACCCAGGAGAAATCGTCTTCGAAGATTCTCCGTTTCGGCTAAAGAAAAGCCGCAAATGACAAAAAGGTACCCCACCCCGTAGGCTCCGAGGAATTTCTGTATTACGCTAATTATTTGTTCGCCTACCTTTCAGCGACTCGTTAGGCCGCGTTCGGTCTCACGACTGGCATCTGATCATTTAAAAGCTAACGTTTCGGCCACGCGCGCAGTGCCACTTGCGCAACTCGACGTAGTTGATCGCGACTGGCGCCGCCAGCTGACTGGACTGCCATTCCGCGCACGACAGTCATCACGTAACCGGCCAGTTCGGCTGGGTTAGCACTTTGCGGAAGATCGCCTTCGCGTTTTGCTCGTTGAAGGCGGCGACGCAATGCAACTTCGGCTGCCGCCCGCCGCTCAGCTACTTCCTTCCGAACAGAGGTATCTCCACACGCCAAGGCGCCTTGAACCATGAGGCATCCTGTTGGAATCCTGGGATCATCCGCCATCCTGGCCGTGCCGAAAAATATTTCTTTGACCGCATCCCGCGCCTTCGGTGCCGCCAGAGCTTTGCCAAAATAGGCGACCGGCCCGTCCATGTATCGATCGAGAACCTTTCCAAAGAGCTGCTGCTTGTTGCCAAATGCGGCGTAAAGACTTGGTCGATTGATTCGCATGGCCCGTGTGAGATTGGAAAGCGAGGCGCCTTCGTAACCTTTGGCCCAAAAAACGTGCATCGCGCGCTCCAAGGCTACGTCAGGATCGAACGCGCGGGGTCGTCCGCGGGCAGCGGTTTCTGATTTCATACCGATAGGTAAATAAACCATTTGACAGGGTTTTGTCCAGGGCGGAGTTTTATACCAATCGATACATAATGAATCCAACCTCAAAAGAAACAGGAGACACACCATGAACAGAAAACTGGAAGCGAAAATTGCCCTGATCACGGGCGGCTCGCGCGGCATTGGTGCCGCAATCGCTAAACGCCTGGCTTCCGACGGGGCGAACGTAGCTATCACATACTCGAAAGGCGCCGATGCGGCCGCCTCGGTGGTCAAAGAGATTGAACGCGACGGCGGGAAGGCGATCGCGATTCAGGCGGACGCCGCCGATGCCAAAGCCGTTAAGGCCGCGGTCGAGAAGACGGTCGCGACTTTCGACCGCCTCGACATTCTCGTAAACAATGCCGGCACTGCTATTCCGAAAACATTTGAAGAGACAACGCTGGAAGAGATGGATCGCGTGCTCGACATTAACGTCCGAGGCGTTTTCATCGCCACGCAGGCGGCGCTAAAGCACATGAAGAGCGGCGGTCGCGTCATCATGATTGGCTCGTCCGTAGGCGAGCGTGTCCTGGTGCCCGGCCTTGTCCCCTACTCGGCCACGAAGGGAGCCGTGAAGATATTTACTCAGGCGCTCTCCAGAGAGGTCGCGAGCCGGGGCATTACGGTCAACAATGTGCAGCCGGGTCCGATCGACACGGAGTTGAATCCCGCCACAACCGAGTGGGCAGTGCCGCAGAAGGCCGCCACCGCACTCGACCGCTTCGGGCACGTTGATGAGGTCGCTGCACTGGTGGCGTTTGTTGCCGGTCCGGAGTCTTCATACATCACTGGGGCGAGTCTGACCGTGGATGGCGGAATGAATGCCTGAATCAAAGGAGAAATGATATGCGTGCAATGAGAGCCGAAACATTTAGTGGTTATGAAGGGCTGAAGCTCATCGAACTTCCAAAACCGGCGGTTACAAAGGCGAAATTACTTGTGCGAATCACCGCCGCCGGCGTGACGCCGCTGGACCATACGATTCTGTCCGGCAAATTTCACGGGTCTAAGGCGCCGTTAGTCTTGGGCAACGAAGGAGCGGGCGTCGTAGAGCAGGG
>QHOS01000227.1 GCA_003219415.1 Verrucomicrobiota bacterium
TTTGTCAGCGAGGGCATCGCGCAGCCAATCTTGCCTAACAAATCGACGTTGCTGAAAAGGCGCTCGCGTAATGGTAAACCGTCGCGCTGATATTGCGCGTGCATAAGTTCTGCCTTGATCAGCGCGAGATTCACATTGGATGGGCATTCGGGTGTGCACCCTTTGCAAGAGAGACAATTGCTCAGAGCGGCTTCCAATTCCGCCGAATGCAACGGATCGTGTCCGTTGACCCGCAGTTCCAGCGCAGCGCGGACTATGTTGGCGCGGCCACGCGTAGACATGACTTCTTCATGGGTGGCCATGAACGTTGGGCACATGATGCCGGTTTCTTTGAGACAACCCCCGCAACCATTGCATTGTTCCAGGTTGCCGATGAACGAATGGTCTTTGAATGCGAAGCCGAGCACAGGTTCGAAGGGAAGCTCGAGCGGTCGCGTGAAGTTTTCGCGCAGATGATTGTCTATTCTGTGCTGCACGGCCTCCCGCAACCGCGGGATCCCCATCTCAAAAATTTTTCCCGGATTGAAAATGCTTTTTGGGTCGAACGTTCGCTTGATCTCGCGCATTACTCCGAGCAGCTCATCGCCGAGTTGCTCGCGCATGTATTCCGTGCGCGCGATGCCAACACCGTGCTCGGCGGAAAGTGAGCCTTTAAATTGGCGTACCAGCTCGGAGGTTTGATCTGCGACTTGGCGAAACTTTTTTAGGTCATTTGCGTTGTGCAGATCGAGCACGGGCCGGACATGCAAAAGTCCACTGGCGGCATGACCATAATAACTCGCCTCCAACCCAAGTGGTTTCATGATCGATCGCAATCCGCGCACGTATTCCGGTAGCTGCGCCGGGCGAACGGCGGCGTCTTCGATAAACGCAACCGGTTTTGCCGGTCCGATACAGCCGGTCAAAAGTGAGAGGCCGGATTTGCGCACCGACCAGACGAGATTCATTTGCGTAGGCTCGGTGAGGATCTTGGTGCGCAGGCCGACTTTTCTCGATTGTAAAATCGTCAAACGTTCCGCGACGTCATCATAGAACTCGACAATCAAAATCGATTCACAAGGTCGCGTGTCGAGCTCGAGCAAATCGCGCGCGCCCTGAAAATGAAGCTGGCCTTTGGTTTGATCGAGCAAAGGACGATCGATGTGCTCGATGGCGGCGGGTTTAAGGTCGAGAAGCTCAACCGTAGCCTGCATCGCTTCATCCACTGAAGAAAAAAAGATCAGACCCAGGCCTTTCTCACTCGGCAGCGGTGAAATCTTAAGTTCGGCGGAGAAAATCGCAGCGAGCGTTCCTTCGCTGCCCGCGAAGATATTTGTGAGGTCATTCGGCGCGCGCAGGAATCTTTCGATGCCGTAACCGGGCCAGCGTTTTATCAGGCCCGGCGGCCAGCGCTCGGCCATTTCCGCGCTTCGCGCACGAATCAGATTCTCGATGTCAGCTCGCTCCGAGCATAACGATTCGTGCCCTGGGCCGATCTTTTCGATGCGCCCATCGGCCATCACAACTTCCAGCGAGGTCACGTGATCGGCGGTTGTACCGTAAACCGGGCAACGTGCGCCGGACGAATTGTTCGCAATCATTCCACCAAGCGTCGCTCGTGAGCTGGTTGCCACGTCCGGGCCAAAACAAAATCCGTGGGGCCTAAGAAAATCGTTGAGATGATCGAGAACCACGCCTGCCCCGACACGCACGCTGCGTTTTTCGAGGTCAAGTTCAGTGATCTGCCGGTTGTACCGTGAGAACTCCACAATCAACCCTTCGCCGATCGCGTTCCCCACCAGACTTGTGCCAGCCCCGCGCGGAGTGACTGAAACGCCGGCGTCGGCGGCTGCGCGAATCACTGCGCTTGCTTGTTCTGCGCCTTTCGGAAACGCCACGCCGCGGGGCTCGATCTGGTAAATCGAAGCATCAGTCGCGTAGAGCTGTCGCGTCAGATTGTCAAAGCGAACATCACAACCGGTTTGTCTGATTTTCCTTTCCTGCGCGGAAGTCATCTCCTGAGCATGAACTTAACGCCAGATGCAAACGTAGCACACGCTTCTTGCCTCTGGGCGGTACGGCCCTGAATTTGTCATTCTGAGCGGAGCGAAGAATCTCAAGAACTAATCAGAGATGTTTCGCGGAGCCTGTCCTGAGCGAAGCCGAAGGGCTCAACATGACAGAGGGAACCCAAACGAGTGTTTTACAGCAAATCCATCTGCGCATTCTCTGACGCTGCTTCGGCAAAGCGAACGCCGACGCCGGTCAGTCGCACCGGCTTCCCGGTGCGAGCAAACGCTTCCTCCAGAAGAGCACGAAAATCTGGTAGCGTAGGCGCAAGGCCGGCGCGCTCGGCAGTGGTCCGCGTGAAATCGTTGAACTTCAATTTCACGAATATTTTTGTGATCTCGCGGGTTGACTCCTTCTGAGCGAGATCAGCCATCAAATCCTGGAAGAGTTCCTCGAGCTTTTCTTCACACTGCTCGAGCGTCGTCAGATCAACAGCGAAAGTTTCCTCAGTGCTTAGCGACTTGCGCGGACGATCCGGTTCGACTGGCCGGTCATCGATGCCGCGACAGAGATCGTAAAGATCCAGACCGAATTTGCCGAAAAGATCGACAAGCTCCGGACGCGAGAAGCGCTGCAATTCGCCGCATGTCTTTACGCCGAGTTCTTCCAGTTTTCGCTCGGTCTTCTCGCCGATCCCCCAGATTTTGCGAACCGGCAAATCTTGAATGAAACAGGGCACTTCTTCCGGTTTCACTTCAAATTGGCCGTTTGGCTTGTTCATTTCGCTGGCGATTTTGGCGATCAATTTATTGGGACCAATTCCGGCCGATGAGGTCAGCTTTGTTTCCCGAAAGATTGTCCCGCGGATGACCTGTGCGAGAGATCCCGGTGCGCCGGGATGGGCGCTCACATCGAGATAAGCTTCGTCGAGCGACAAGGGTTCGATTAACGACGTGAAACGATACAGAATTCCACGAATGACCGCAGCTTCGCGCCGATAAACATCGAACCGCGTCGGTAGCACGATCAAATTCGGGCAACGTTGCAGTGCCATGAACGTCGGCATCGCCGAATGCACTCCGAATTTGCGCGCTTCATAATTGCAGGTTGTCAAAACGCCGCGCCGGTCGCGCGCGCCTCCCACGGCTACGGGCTTGCCGCGCAATGAAGGCCGGTCGCGCAGCTCAATCGCGGCATAGAAGCAGTCCATGTCGAGGTGAATGATGAAGCGCGGCTTGGATTCTTTTTCCACCGACCGAATGTAGCATCAACGCCGAACACTTTCGGGCCTGTCAATGAACCGGGGATTGCATTTTCATATGATTTGGATCATGACAACCGAATCGCATGACGGCACCTGTAACGCGCGTTTTCTTGGTGAGGCATGGCGCCACCGTTTTGAGCGCCGAGGATCGGTTTGCGGGTGCAACCGACGTGGAATTGTCCGAGGAGGGCCGCGAACAGACGCGACGCCTTGCCGAGAGATTAAGTGACGAAAAAATTGCCGCTGTTTATGCGTCGCCGATGGGTCGGACAGTCGAGACCGCTCGAATTCTTGCTGCGCCGCATGATATCGAGGTTCAGACACGCGATGGCTTCCGGGAAATTTCGCATGGTCACTGGGAAGGGATGAAGCGGCGCGACGTTGAAGAAAAATTTCCGCAGGAAATGGCCGAATGGGAAAAGGACCCCTACACGTTTGCACCGGCAGGTGGGGAGAGCGGGCTTGCCGTAACGGCGCGCGCCTTGCCAGCGTTGATCGATTTGGTACGCGAGCATCCCGGCGAAAACATTTTGGTTGTATCTCACAAGGCGACAATCCGACTTTTGCTGAGCTCGTTGCTCGGATTCGATCCGCGGCGGTATCGTGATAATCTCGACCAAAAACCGGCTGCGCTGAATATTGTCGATTTTCGAAACCCGACGCGCGCGCGATTGACCCTCTTTAATGACACCTCGCACTATGACAAGGCGTCCATCCCGGAAATTCCGAAAGCGCGCTTGTCGAAATGGTGGAGCACCGGTGCCTAGCGCCCGCGGTTCTCAATCAGCTCGCCATCTTGAGATAATACCGTGATGAGATCCTTTATCGCCGAGGCCGTCGTGGGCGGGGCGCGACCGCCGGGTCGCTGTCTTTTTGGTCAGTGGAAATGTTTTCGACTTTGCAAACCGCACTTCCCTCTAGATATTGAAATGATAACTTTCTCCTGAAATGGATTCTTCTGCTTCGATCGAAACACATCACGATCCACATTCACACTCGGCCGAACACGAACATCACGAGCTTGGTTGGTGGCGCAAATATATCTTCTCCACCGATCACAAAGTGATCGGGATTCAGTACGGTCTTTGCGGTCTCGCCTTCCTGTTCCTTGGCTTTTGCCTGATGATGTTGATGCGCTGGCAACTGGCTTATCCCGGCCAGGCGCTGCCAGTGATCGGCAAATTTCTCCCGCATATTTTTGGAGCCGGCTCGATGCCGGACGGGAAAATGACGCCTGATTTTTACAACTCGCTCGGTGCCATGCACGGCACAATCATGATTTTTCTGGGCGTAGTGCCGTTGGCGTTCGCTGCGTTTGGAAACTTCGTCGTGCCACTGCAAATCGGCGCGCCGGACATGACTTTCCCGAAAGTGAATGCTGCAAGTTTTTGGGCGTTTGCGGTGGGCGGTGTGATCATGCTCATCAGTTTCTTCGTGCCGGGCGGTGCAGCCAAGAGTGGTTGGACTTCCTATACGCCACTTGCAGCTTTCGCCGATTCCGGGCCGGGACATGATCCGTTGTTCAACGGCCAGACTCTCTGGCTGATCGGATTTATTTTCCTGATCACGTCGTCGTTGCTTGGCGCCGTCAATTTCATCACCACGATCATTCAACTGCGCGCCAAAGGGCTGACCTGGATGCGGCTTCCATTTTTTGTGTGGGCGCAGTTTGTCACTGCATTTCTGTTACTGCTGGCGTTCCCGCCGCTCGAAGCTGCGATTGTCATGCAATTAATGGATCGCGTTGCGCATACCAGCTTTTTCCTCCCAAGCGGTCTGGTGGTGAATGGCGCGCCGGTGTCCATCAGCGGTGGTGGCAGCCCGCTTTTGTGGCAACATCTGTTCTGGTTCCTCGGACACCCCGAAGTTTACGTTTTGATTTTGCCTGCATTCGGCATTGTGGCCGAAATTCTGGCGAACAATTCACGCAAGCCGCTCTGGGGATATAAATCGGTGGTTTTTTCCGTGTTGGTGATCGGGTTTTTGTCGTTCGTTGTCTGGGCGCATCACATGTGGCTCACCGGCATGGGCTCGGCGGTCAGCGCATTTTTCCAAACGACCACGTTACTGATTTCTATTCCGTCAGTGATCATTTTGAGCGCGTTTTTCATTTCGCTTTGGGGCGGCTCCATTCGCTTCAATGTGCCGATGCTTTTTACGATTGCGTTTCTGCCGATGTTTGGAATTGGCGGTCTTACGGGCATTCCGCTCGCATTTAATTCGGCCGATCTTTATTTGCACGATACCTACTACGTCATCGCGCATTTCCACTACATCGTCGCGCCCGGCACGATCTTCGGACTTTTTGCCGGCGTTTATTACTGGTTCCCGAAAGCAACTGGCCGAAAAATGAGCGAGTTCTGGGGGAAAGTGCATTTCTGGCCGACGCTCATCTGCATGAACATGATCTTTCTGCCGATGTTTTTGCAAGGAATGGCCGGGATGCATCGGCGCTGGTACGATGGTGGCCAGGGATGGAATGTGGCGAATGAGCACACCGTTTGGGGTTTGACCGGGTTCCAATGGAACCAGCCAATCTCATGGGCGGCCTGGATAATGGGTCTCGCCCAAATTCCATTCATAATTAATTTCTTTTGGAGCATCAAACACGGCGGGAAGGTGAACGACAATCCGTGGGAGGCGACTACGCTGGAGTGGACTGCGCCTTCACCTCCACCGCACGGAAATTTTGTTGATATTCCTGTGGCTTATCGCGGTCCCTACGAATACAGCCTTCCCGGGCGCGAACGCGATTTCACGATGCAAAACGAACCGGTCGAACCAAGTGAGCGCACTCGCCGGAAGCCGCCGGCCGAGCCGGTCCTGGTCTAGATCCGAAGCAATGGAAATTCCGTACACAGTCTCAACCCGTCCCGACACCGGACTTTGGAACGCCAAGATTGGCATCTGGCTTTTTCTTGCGTCGGAAGTGATGCTCTTTGGCGCGCTTTTCTCTGCCTACATTTTTTTGCGCATCGATGCAGCCCCTGGGACGTGGCCACACGGCCTGCTCAATGTTCCGGTAGGCACGATGAATACCGCGATTTTGATCTTGTCGTCCGTCACAGTCGTGCTCGCGTGGGCGGCGCTAAAGATGAGAAGATATCGCGCCTATTGGTGGTACATGCTTGCCACTATTACGTGCGGTGTGATTTTCTTGACGGTCAAACTTGCCTATGAATGGCCACAGAAGTTCGAGCACTTCGGCGCTTACATTAAGCCCGAAGCGCTCGCGAAGTACGAGCAGTATTTGGGGAACGAGCGGCGCATTGAAAAGGGGTTCGAACCGCGAATCGAGATCACTGGTCACTTGCACAGCCAGAATGCGAAGGAATACGAAGTCGCGCTCGATCCAGTGAACGCCGATCCGGATAATCCAGTAATGGATCGGCCGCACTTTTTCCCGCTTCCCGTCACCGACAAAATCGCGACGATCGAGAAGGCAGACGTCCAGCGCGCGACGATGTTTTTGCCCACGCACAGCGCCTATTTTGCGAGCTATTTTACCATTACAGGCCTCCATGGATTGCACGTGCTGGGCGGCGTGATCGTATTCATTTACATGTGGCTGCCGGTGAGCAAAAAACTTTACCAGCGCAATCCTGAGCATCTGGCTAATCGCGTCGAGGTGAGCGGCCTGTTCTGGCATTTTGTCGATCTGGTCTGGATTTTTGTGTTCCCGCTTTTTTACCTGCTCTAAGCCATGAACAATCCGCCCGATGTTTCGCAAGATCCCAAGGAGTACGAGGAGTACGCGCATGGCATACAAAAGCACGTCAGAGGTTATTTGATGGTAGGCGCACTCTTGCTCACGTTCACTGCCATCACAGTCGCTCTGTCCTATGTCGATTT
This sequence comes from Verrucomicrobiota bacterium, assembly GCA_003219415.1. GTDB lineage: Bacteria > Verrucomicrobiota > Verrucomicrobiia > Chthoniobacterales > UBA10450 > Udaeobacter. The sequence continues at coordinate 7,106 of QHOS01000227.1, forward strand.
CGGAACGCGCAAAGCCAACATTAGCATTGCGATGTTGGTGGCGATGCTGAAAGCAGGAGCCGTAGCCGCGGTTTTCATGCATCTTGCCGCCGAAAAACGCCTGATTTACCGCATTCTGATTTTCACCGGTTTTTTTGTGCTGGGACTCTTCTGGCTTATATTTTTGGCGTGGTACGACTACCCAGTATTTCGCTAAATGTCGCTTAAAGGTTTCCATATTGTTTTCATTATTTTCTCCACGCTGCTTGCGCTGGGAGTTGGACTGTGGTGCGTCTGGGTCGATCTAGTGGAAGGCGCGCCGATTTATCTCGCAGGCGCCATCGCATCGTTTGTGGCCGCCGTTGCGCTGATCGTTTATGGGGTCTGGTTCTATCGGAAAATGAAACGACTGCGGATCATCACATGAAAACGAGGATTCTGTCGGCTTTGCTTTTGTTCATCCTCTCGCCGGTAGGCCAGGCGTTAGCGTGTCCGTTTTGCTATGGCGCGAAGGATGGAAAAGCGGCCGAGCACATGGCAGTGGCGATCTGGTTTCTTTTTGGCGCTGTGATGTCGGTGCTGGGCGGAATCGGGGCATTTAGTTTTCATCTTTGGCGGCATGGGCGCATGCCCGCCGAGCCACATCAGGAGATCACCGAGGAAGATTTGAGCAAATATGAGTAGCCTGGCGCTGATCAACGAATTCCTGGGACAGCCGCCCAACGCTTCATCGCACGGATATCAAATCGATCACATCCTTGAGTTCTGCCACTGGTTCATGGGAGCGCTTTTCGTCGGGTGGTCGGCGTTTTTTATTCTTACGCTGATTCGGTTCCGGAAACGCCGACAGCCCGGTGCAGATCATAAGGGTGTGACGAGCGGCATCTCGACGCATCTGGAGTTTTCAGTCGTCTTGATCGAGGCGGTGCTTCTCCTCGGCTTCGCGATTCCGCTTTGGGCGAAGCGCGTGAATCAGTTTCCGCCGGGCAAAGAAGCGCTGCTCGTCCACGTTGTCGCGCAGCAATTCAGTTTCAATTATCACCTGCCAGGACAGGATGGACAATTTGGCCGACGCGATATCAGTTTTGAGAGCAGCTCAAATCCGCTCGGCCTCGATCCGAATGATCCCGCCGGTAAGGACGACAT
>QHOS01000024.1 GCA_003219415.1 Verrucomicrobiota bacterium
ATCAGCTAGCGATTGAAGGTTGGCTGGATCGGGTAGAGCGCGTGCGGTTCTGGTGTGGATTCCAGATCACACGTGCAGCAGATAACATGCTGATCGCCCAATGCCGCCAGATGCTTGCACTCATCGAGATGCCAGAAGGAAAGCTGCTTCGTTTACCCGAGCACTGGGAGAAATATCGAAGCAATGATTCCGCTGAGTCAGAGCGCGAAGATAGGACTCCAATTTCTGGCAGGGAACCTGTTCAATGACTGCTGGCGCCCGCAGCCTAAGTCTAGAAGAAACTCTGCTCCAGCCACCGGCACTCCCTCCGCCGCCCATGCGCCGTGTCTTGTTCACGATTCTGATTGCGTTGGCAGGGCTGCTGCACGTGGCGACGATCGGCTCCGGCGATTTATATAGTCAGACGGAAGGACAATACGCGGGCGCCGCCCGCGAGATGGTCGAGACGCATCATTGGCTTCTGCCTACCAACAATGGCGCGCCACGTCTGCAAAAACCACCGTTGCTCTACTGGCTGATCATCATTTCGTTCAAGCTCTTTGGTGTTAACGCGGCAGCTGCCAGGCTCCCGGTCGCGCTGGCAGTTGTCGCCTCGACTGCCCTGATTTTTTTAATCGGGGAAAAACTCACGGACTACTGGCACGGTTTCATCGCAGGTCTGATTTATCTGAGTTTGTGCGGCACATTTCTGCTCGCGCGCATTGTCATGCCCGAACCAGTCGTGAGCGCATTCATTGCAGGTGCGATTTTTTGCGCGATCGGCGGTTATCAGCGCCGGCGTAACCGCCGCATCTGGTTCGCCGGCTTCTGGATTTGCTCGGCTTTTGCTTGCCTGACCAAAGGCTTGCTCGGCATCGCTTATCCGGCCGCGATTTTTCTTATCCTCTCAGTTTTTTACCGCGAAGCGCGTATGCGATTTCGCGGCCTGTTGCGATGGGAATATCTTGCGATCTTCATTCTGATCGTCGCGCCATGGCACATCTGGGTGCAATGGCATTTCCCCGGGTATTTTCATTATCAAATCAGCTCGGAGTGGCTTGGTCATCTGCGCGGACTTACCGATGAGACACACGATTTCCTAGGGATGCCCGCTTATCAATTCCTGGTCATGCATCTGGCTTGGTGGTTTCCATGGTCGATTGCGCTTTTGCCCGGCGTTATTCTCGCCTGGCGCCGGGTGATTCGGCCACGCGAGATCAATTTCGCGGACGCACTGCCGCTTTGCTGGATGGGTGTTGTCTTTATCCCGCTACTGTTTCTGGGACAACGCCAGGATTACTATTCAATGACCATGTGGAGCGCATTCGCGCTTTGGGCGGTCGTCGCGTGGGACCGAATACCGCAAAGGTTACGCGCGGCCGGTGTAATCGCTGTCGCCCTGGTCGGTATCATAATCGCGGTAGCGGTAATCTTTATTGCAGGCGCGGCGCCCGCTCTGAATGGAAACTGGGGGACTATGGACGCACGCTGGACGGCTTGGAAGGCATTGCAGGAGATGCCCGTTGCGACTTGGCTCGCATTTCGGCCTTTGGTTGCGATCTTTGGCGCGTCGCTCCTTTCTCTATCGCTGGCAGCCCTGTACTTCATTTCCAAGCAACGCGAGAGACTTGCGGCCATCGCCCTTGCGGCCTCGATGATCCCGGGCGGACTCAGCATGTTGGAAGCCGTCGCGCAAATCGCCCCTTATTTTTCACTTGCGGATGTAGCGCGATTTCTAAATCCACGGCTCGATGCGCGTGGCGATACAATCTTTGAAGGACCGTTCGACGACAGTAGCAGCCTCATGTTCTATCTGAACCGGAAATTTTTCCTGGTTAATCAGAACCCACAGAAAGAGACCCCGATTGGCAAACCCCCTATTGACATCTTTTTGAATGAAGCCGCGGTGTTGGAAAGATGGGGGCAACCCAGCGCGATTTATCTAATTATCGAGGAAAGCCGGGCCGCTTATTGGAAACGGATCTTAACCGCCCACTTTCACATCTATCATCAACTCACGACGTCGGGCACCTACGTGGTGCTTAGTAATCAATTATGAAGGAAGTTGTTTTGATAAAAGGTGAAAGGAGACTCTGCCCGTTTCTTGAAAAATTGCTGCATTGGTTTAATGTCCCCGCTCCCCTTCCGTTGCAACTTTGTAACCATTTAACTTTTAACGTTTCAACCAGGTAATTTATGTCGCAACATCGCAGTTTAAAAGGAGCAAGCACGATCGCCGCCAGGCGCAATGTGCTAAAGCGCTTCGAACGGGTCGAGATTTTGAAAAAGCGCGGTCAATGGAAGGAAGGCCAGAAAGTCATCGGTCTTCCCAAGACGAAGCCGGACGTTTAACCGCTAGCGCGAGAAATGATTAGTAAGAAGTGGTTGGTGAAAAGTGACTAGTGGCGCTTTCACCTATTTACGTCTCACTTCTCACTCGCTTAAGTGCGTCTCAACCGCTTCCTTGCTGCTGCCGGTCTAGGTTCACGCCGGCATTGCGATGAATTGATCGCTGCCGGCCGCGTCACAATCAATGGCAAAGTTTGCACAAACTTCAGTGCGCAGCCAGGAGCGCGCGACCACGTCAAAGTCGATGATAAGCTTGTTCACACCGCTCCGCCGCTGACGATCATGTTGAATAAACCCGCCGGATTCGTTTCGACTCGAAAGGATCCGCACGCGCGTGACACCGTCTTTGATCTCATACCAGGAAAATTTTCCCACCTCTTCACGATCGGACGTTTGGACGCGCAAACTCAAGGTTTGCTGCTTCTGACGAATGACGGCGAATTGGCGCAACAGCTCAGTCATCCGCGTTTCAAAGTGGACAAGGAATATGAGGTCACGCTCGACCGACCATGGGATCCGGCGCTTGCTCCGAAACTGGAACGCGGAATTCGTCTCGACGGCCAGCGCGCGAAAATTGCGCAGATTCGCTTACTGTCGTCTACGCGTCTTCGCGTTATCTTGCGGCAGGGAATAAACCGGCAGATTCGGCGCATGTTCGAAGCTGTCGGATACCGCGTCGAACGGCTTCTCCGCATTCGAATCGGAAACCTTCGGCTCGGGGATTTGCCATGCGGGCATTGGCGAGCACTGACGAAAAGCGAGCTACAATCCTTAAAGTGGCGAGTCCCGGCGAGCCCGCATCCGGCATCGCGGAAGCTTCACCCTCCATTGTGAAATGAAACTTGACGGTTGTAACACGCTGATCACCGGGGCCTCCGCTGGGATCGGCCGCGAATTTGCGCGTCAACTAGCCGGTCGCGCCAAATCGCTCATTCTCATTGCGAGGCGGGAGCAAAAGCTCAACGAACTGCGTGACGAATTAAATCAACAATATCCGAACGTCGCGATCTCCGTTCGCAAGACTGATCTCGCTGATCTTGCGCACCTGAAGGAACTGCTGGCATGGCTGGATCATGAAAGAATTGACGTCGATCTTTTAATCAATAATGCCGGACTGGGCGATAGCGGCGCCTTCTCGACCAGCGATCCAATTCGGAACGAGCAAATGACCCTTGTGAACATTGTCGCGCTCACCACGCTCACTCGCCACTTGCTTCCGCGAATGATCGCGCGACGATGTGGCGGTATTTTGAACGTTAGCTCGTCGGCTGGATTTCTTCCGATTCCCGATTTTGCGGTTTACGCAGCGAGCAAAGCCTACGTTACAAGCTTCTCTGAAGCGCTTCGCGCCGAACTCCGCGGAACAGGCGTAAGCGTCTGTTCTCTTTGCCCGGGTCCCGTGCACACGGAATTTCAGGAAGTCGCCAAACGCCCGGGGGGTCAGCCGGATACCGGCCCGGAGTTCGTCTTCGTTTCGGTCGAAGAAGTCGTGCGCGATGCGCTTGCAGCACTAGAGGCAGACCGTCCGCTTGTTATTCCCGGCTTCCCGATGAAAATCGGAATGTTTCTGGTTAGGATAATACCGTTGCCGATCTTGCGGTTGCTGTCGCGCTTCTCACCAAGACGGGGTTGAACCTTTCTGTGTTCATCCAAGCAAAGTGATTTTGGCGCTAATCCAAGGCCGCCAAGAGCCATGCGATGTGAGCAGAAACGGCGGTCGTCTCCGACCGCCGCTTTGAAATCTTTTGGTTATATACCCGCTAGACCTTTACGAAGACTTGTATTTGACCGAGCAACCGTATGGCTTGGTTTGTGGCGTGGAGATAGATTTGCCTGCCAATGATTGATCCAACGCTGCCTTAATATAGTTCGTCGAGCTGGGAATATCTGCTGGGTTCGGCGTCGCCTTGCTGTCGATCGCTCCTTCGTAAGCGATTTTTCCTTCTGGATTGATTATCACCATGTTTGGCGTGTTCTTTGAGCCGTAAGCGCGGCCCACTTTGCCGTCCGGATCGAGAAGCAACGCAGTCTGCTGCGTTTTCCAAGAGGTTGCGACTTTCTGGGCCTGTTCCGGCGTCAAATTGCCTTCGGTACCAGGCGCGTTGGAATCGATGGTTAGCCATACCACGCCCTTGTCTGTGTATTCTTTCTGCAGTTTTTGCATGTTATCGCTGCCGTAATGCTTTTTCACAAACGGGCATTCCGGATTAAACCATTCGAGCACCACGTACTTGCCTTTGTATTGGGAAAGCGAGTGCGTCTGGCCTTTCGCGTCGGCTAGCGAAAAATCCGGCGCAGCGCTGCCCACTGGCGGCGGCTCCAAGGCAAAAACTGCAGTAGCGATCAGTGATGTGAGAACGGTCAAAGTTATTTTTTTATTCATAAACGGATTAGAAAACGAAGTGGTTAAGGTAGTTCAATTTTCTTGCAATCAACATATTGGCAAGGAACGGCAGGAACACAAATACAGCGGTTTTAGGGCGCGACAACCGGGAGCAGGCGTTCAAAAAAACCTTATTGTGCGGCAACACTGCGCGCCGCGGTTTGAAGTTTTTCCAGAACCATGCCTTTGGTGAGCACTTCCGGGAAAACAATCGGTTCTTCGTTTTTTCCAGGGTAGAGCACATATAACGGAACGCCCGGGCGGCCAAACTTTTGCAGCAATTTCGTGATCGCTGGATCACCGTTCGTCCAGTCCGCTTTCAATTTGACGGTCGCGTGACGTTGAAAGGCGTCTCGCACCTCTGCGCTCTCGAGTACATTGGCCTCATTAAATTTGCAAGTAAGACACCACGCGGCGGTAAAATCGACAAACACGGAGTGCCCTTGCTCCAGCTCCGCTTGCAAACGTTCGGGCGTAAACGCCTGCCAATCTCCTGGTAGTCGTGAATCGGCTAACCCGACATTGGTAGATCGAAATTTGCCGACGACGAAATACATACCGCTTCCGAGCACGAGCACGAGCATGAGTACGAGCACGACACTTCGCTTCGCTATTGATGCAGTCGGAAGAACGAAAGCACCCTTCATCCAGCAAGCGACACTGATCACGAGAAGAAAGCAGCTTGCCCAAATCGCTCCTTCCAAGCCGCGCTGAGCACCCAGCACGTAAAGAAGAAACAGCAACGTGGCCAACAGCAGAAAGCCCATGAATTGTTTCACATGCAGCATCCACGGACCTGGCTTTGGCAGAAATCGCAGCCAGGCAGGCTGAGCACTCAAAAGCAGGTACGGGGCACTCATTCCAGCGGCAATCGCAACGAACATCGCCAGGATAACCGCAGGCGATTGCGAAAACGCAAAGCCGAGCGCGGTGCCGAGAAACGGGGCAGTGCAGGGCGTCGCCAGAACGGTGGCAAACACACCCTGGAGAAACGAACCCAGATCGTTCTTGCGCTCGGTGGTTGAAAGCAGTCCGCGTGTCAGGCCTTGTGGCAGGGAAATTTCGAACACGCCAAAGAGGTTCAGCGCGAACACGAGGACAATCACGCTCAGTGCAAGAACGAAATAGGCGTTCGTGAATTGAAATCCGCCCCAGGTCACGTCGCGCCCGGCGCCTTTAAGCACAATCAGAAGCAGCGCAAGCCCGAGGAACCACGCGAAGATTCCAACCGCAAACGCGATACCGCTCCGCAAAACTTTTCGCCGGCTTTGGCCAGCCTGCTGAATAAATCCAAAGATTTTCAGCGAAATCACCGGCAACACGCAGGGCATCAAATTCAAAATGATGCCTCCCAGAAAACCGAAGAGCAGGAAAGTGAAGATTCCATGTGCGGGCGCTGCGCCAGCCGCCGAAAGAGTCGGCGCGGCTGAAATTTGCCACGCTGAACGGTCTTCCCCATTTGCCTGCTGGGAAAAGACGATCAGGCCCGGAATGGACGACAAATTCTTCTCCGACGACTCAATGGGAACTCGAAAGGTAACCTCATTCTTGTTGCGTGATTCGATCCTTGGATGGCCAACGACAACGTTCTGTCCTGGCAGTGGGAAAAAATCCAGCGCCGGATAATTAGCAAGGGTTTCGCTGGTAATCTTTAGACGGAGATCATGTCCAATCCGACTCCAGTTTATCGAAGCCACATTCGATTCTGGCCAGTTTTGCGGCAACAAACGCCGGTAGCGCGCGAAGAGTTCCGAGTTCGCCGGCTGACTCGTTGTCGATACCGGTAACTCCAGCTGCGGTGTTGCGCTGCCAGGAATGCAGATTTTCTCGCAGACCAGCCAATTTGCCTCAGCTGAAAGCTTTACTCTTGAACTGTCGAGTTTCTGCGGCGGCGTGATTTCCTGCATCAGCAGGACTTCATTTTCATAGCCGTAAGTCTCAATGTCGCCGGGATCGATTGTTTTCAATGGTATTGGCCATTGAATCTCGCCAACTTTCCAGCCCGATGGCAGTTTCCATTTCAATTCTGTGGGAAGACCGGCGTCGCCAGAGAACGCCCAGTAGGTATGCCACCCCGGAGCCATCCGAAGCAGCAAACCGATAGTGAACGGTTTTCCGGGAACAATGGCGTTCGCATCAGCAAGCAGCTCGGCCTTGACGAGTTCCTTTCCTTGATAAACCTGCGCCCGGCTCTGCGACCCCAAAGCCAGGATAGACAAAGCAACCAAGTACGTCCCTACTCGCGATGCCAGTCTCATATTATTACCTAGCACTCGCTCCGGTTCGCGGCAATCCACGATGGTACGGCCCCGACCGCCGGTCGCGTCGCAATTTATGGAACGACAAAAATCTTATCGGTCCAAGGATCCTTTACTTTACTGCCGGAAGCATAACCGCTCACATCGACATATCTCTTATCAGTGTCAAAGGGACTAAACACGTACCCTGGTTTGCCAGGGACTGCCTTCGCAGTGGGAAATTCCGACTGTGGAGAAGAGACTTTTCGCTGGGATGATGGTTTTGAACTGGCGGTTTCTCTACGGCCCGTCTGCGGAGCAGAGGCCGAGGTGCTTTGCGGACTCTGCCTTGTAGACCGCGGCGGCTGTCGCGGCGCAGAAGCCACCTCGGGCTGCGGAACAGGTTGACCTGGCTGGTTAACGTCTGAGGGCACGGTTTGTGTCGTCATTGCCGTGTCGGATTCACCGCCATGCCGCCGAAAGGCATAATGCACAGGCGCCGTAGCAACACGATAAGAACCGACCGCAACATCGCGCGTTACATGATAAGAACTCACTGCAACGTTGCGGGTCGTTCCACATCCGGCAAGCAAGACCGCGCCTAATATCAAACTTCGCCCTAATTGTTTCATGTTGTTTGTAACAGATGTTGTCTTATCTCGATCTGTTCAATCATTTTATCGCAGCGACGTCGGCAACTAGATGGGAGATTTGCTCCTCGGTTGTCGACCAGGAACACATCAAGCGGTAAACATCGGGCTCGATAAACTTGTAAAAACGCCATCCGCCCGTTTGGATGCCGCGCGCGACTTGGTCATCCAGCCGAACAAACACTGCATTTGCGTCCACGGGGAAGACAACCTCGACCTTCGGCTCACTTTGCAGGCGCCTCGCAAGGTGACGTGCGGCGCGGTTCGCGTGCTGAGCATTCCGCAGCCATACGTCCCCCGTCAAAAGTCCAGTCCACGACGCAGCCAGAAAACGCATCTTGGAACCGAGCTGTCCGGTTTGTTTCACTCGATAGTCGAACTCCCGCGAAACCTGTTTGTTAAAAAATATCACTAACTCGCCAGCGGCCGTCCCATTTTTTGTTCCGCCAAAGCACAGAACATCAATGCCAACTTCCCATGTGATCGTTTTTGGTGCGCAGTTAAGGGACGCGACTGCGTTCGCAAAACGCGCACCGTCCATGTGCACAAACAATTGATAGGAACGCGCCAGGCCAGCGACTGTCGCAATTTCGTCGCGCGTATAAACCGTTCCGAACTCGGTTGCCTGCGCAATGCTGATCACGCCCGGCTGGTGCGAGTGCAACTCATTCTGACGCATAAGCAGCGCTTTGGTCTGGCCAATATCGATCTTGCCGTTTCCGCCCCCGACCAGGAGCAATTTCGATCCGCCGGTGAAAAATTCCGGCGCGCCGCATTCGTCGGTCTGAATGTGAGCGTTCTGATGGCAGATGATGCTGCGAAATGACTGGCACACTTGCGCGAGCGCCAGCGCATTGGCTGCCGTGCCAGTAAAAACAAAATAAACGTCGCAATCGGTCTCAAAGATTTCACGGATCCGATCGCACACACGCGCTGTCCAACGGTCCTCGCCATACGCTGCGGCATAATCCGTATTGGCTTCCTGCAGTGCGGCCCACGCGTCCGCACAAATCGGCGCGGTGTTATCGCTCGCAAATTCATGGTGCTCAACAGTCATGACACTGTTTGCTACCCGACTTTCTGTGCTCGATCAATTAGAACCGATCTCGCAGGCGGCAATGAGTGCGCTAAGCGCTGGCGGCCAGCTGGCAAGGCACGACGAAAGCAGCGGCAAAAATCAAATCTCCAGCAACGCAGCCGTTCCCTATTTGCGAGACGGCTTCCAGCACAAAAAGAGATTGCCTGACAGATCCAAGCCCTGGGCCTTCGGACTCTGCCAGGCAAATCTCCTCCACTTGCTCCTCAAAATTGCTTAAAGCAATTTCATTCTATCTTCGGAAACCGGCCCCAAACCGACCGTGTCCGGACGTAAATTTTTTTTTGAACCCGATGAAGGCGGCTGGTTCCGTCTTTGCTTAACGCATGGGGGCGAACTAATTTCGTAAAATGACGTCGCTCCAAAGCGAAATCGAGCAGCGCGGCAAGCGCATCTTCGAGCTGGTTGATAAATACCCAGAGTCGCTTTTTAGCAAGGCCGGATTCTATCAGCGACTGATGACGCTCTCGATGCGTGATGAGCAGCTCAAATTGCAATTGTTTCGCTTTGTCGCTGTTCTTCCTTCGCTCCACACCTCAGATGAAATTATTGAGCATCTCCAGGAATATTTCGCTGATGGGCACGAGTCACGAAAGGTCGCGCAATTTCTCGGGGTCGGCATTCGGCTGGCGGGCATCGCTCCGTGGATCAGCGGGCCTATCCTGCGCTGGAATGTTTCCGAAATGGCGCGCCAATTTATCGCCGGACGAAATCCCATTGATGTAATGAGGACACTTCGCAAGCGTCAGGCCCAAAACATTGGCTTTACCGTCGATCTTTTGGGAGAAGCTGTCGTCAGCGAAACAGAGGCCGATGAATATGCGGCGCGTTATCTGGATTTACTAGAGGGCCTCGCGCGTGAAACAAAAAACTGGACCGACGCCCTGGAAAACAATTCGGAGCTTTTCCCGGTTGTAAACCTTTCGGTTAAAATTTCTGCGCTTTATTCGCAAATTAGTCCGGACGACCCGGCGGAGACAATCGCCCATCTCGCGCCGAAGCTGCGGCCGCTTTTGCGTCGTGCGCGAGAGCTGGGTGCATTCATCAATTTCGACATGGAAAGCTATGCGCACAAAAATAGTACTCTTGAACTGTTCAAAACCGTTTTTACAGAGGAAGAGTTTAAGGACTGGCCGCATGCGGGAATCGTTATCCAAGCCTACCTGCGAGATTCTGACGCGGATCTGCGTGACCTGATTGAGTGGGGTCGCGCCCGCGGAACGCGGTTCGCTGTACGGCTGGTCAAAGGCGCATATTGGGACTACGAAACAACGAAATCGCGCCAGAATGGCTGGGATTGCCCTGTTTATCTGCAAAAGCCAGAGAGTGATGCGAATTTCGAAATGCTCACGCGGTTACTGTTGGAAAATGAATCCATTGTTACCTCCGCATTTGGCTCGCACAATGTTCGGAGCATCGCTCATGCACAGGCGCTCGCGGAGCAACTCGGAATCGATCGCAGCCGCTTCGAGTTTCAGTTGCTCTATGGGATGGCCGGACCAATCAAGCGCGCGTTGGTGGAAATGGGTTATCGCGTCCGCGAATATTGCCCCGTCGGTGAACTCCTTCCCGGAATGTCCTACCTCGTCCGCCGCCTGCTCGAGAACACCTCAAATGAAGGATTTTTGCGTGCAAAATTTTCCGAGAACGCCACTGCAGAAGAATTGCTGCGCGATCCGCGCGAAATTTTGCGCCGAAGCCGAAACGGCGTTCTACAGCCACCAAATGCCACCATAAATATGACAACAACCACACCCAAGACACAGCTGGGCGCTCACTATGAAAATGCGCCCCTAACGAACTTCGCGTCGCCCGAGAACCAGGAAAAAATGCGGGCTGCGCTGCGCGAACAGCGCAACCAATTTGGGCGCAAAGTTCCGCTCACGATCAACGGCGAAAAGATTTGGACCGATAAGATGTTTTCCTCGGTCAATCCGAGCCAGCCAGACCAAATCGTCGGCTACGCCGCCGAAGCCGGAATTCCCGAAGCTGAACGCGCCGTCGCCGCTGCACGCGCGGCATTCGAGAAATGGGGTCGCACTTCGTTTGAAGAGCGCTGTCAATTGCTCGAACGCGCCGCTGAAATTCTCGAGCGCCGCCGGTTTGAGCTTTCCGCGCTCGAAGTCTTTGAGGTCGGCAAGCCGTGGGCGGAAGCGGACGGCGACATTCGCGAAGCCATCGATTTTTGTACCTTCTACGCCCGCCAGATGCGCTTGATAGGTCGGCCGCGGCTCACGCAAAATGTGCCCGGCGAAGAAAGCTATCAGCATTACTGGCCGCGCGGCGTCGCGCTGGTCATCGCGCCGTGGAATTTTCCGATGGCGATCTTGTGTGGCATGGTCAGCGCCGCGCTCGTCACGGGCAACACCGTGATCATGAAACCGTCCGAGCAATCGGTCATCATCGGCGCCATGTTGATGGAAATTTACGAGGAAGCCGGCGTGCCGCCTGGTGTGTTGAATTTTCTCAATGGCAAAGGCTCGGTCATCGGCGCGCACATGGTTGATCACAAAGATGTCGATTTGATCGCCTTCACAGGGTCGCGCGAGGTGGGACTTTGGATTTGGGAGAGCGCCGGCAAAACGCGCGAAGGCCAGCGCGAGCTTAAACGCGTCATTTGCGAGATGGGCGGCAAAAATGCCATGATCGTGGATTCCGACGCCGATCTCGATGAGGCCATTGTCGATTCGATTTATTCTGCGTTCGGTTTTCAAGGCCAGAAATGTTCCGCGCTCTCAAGGCTGATCGTTCTCGAAGAAAATTACGACCGCGTCATGGAGCGTTTACTCGGTGCCGCCGCCAGCGTGCGCGTCGGTAATCCGGAAGAACCGGGCATCATGGTCGGGCCAGTAATTGATGAAGCCGCTTACCGGCGCATTCTGGATTATATCGAGGTTGGCAAAAACGAGGCGACACTCGCCTATCAGGCAAAGGACCTCCCGCCCCATGGTTATTTCATTCCGCCGACGATTTTCACCGGACTGAAACCAAACATGCGGATCGCTTGCGAAGAGATTTTCGGCCCAGTGCTAAGTGTGATCAAGGTGCGCGACCTTGACGAAGCAATCGAAGTCGCCAACGGCATTGATTATGCGTTGACGGGCGGCTTTTTCTCGCGCAGCCCTGCCAACATCGAGCGCATCAAGGCGCAGTTGGAAGCCGGCAATGTTTACATCAACCGCCCGTGCACCGGTGCAATCGTCGGCCGTCACCCGTTCGGCGGATTCAAGATGAGCGGCAGCGGCACTAAAGCGGGTGGCAAAGATTATTTGCTGAACTTCCTCATCCCGCGCGTCGTGACCGAAAACGTCGCCCGCCACGGGCTTGCTCCGGAAAAGACGCCCGAATACCGTGACGAATTTCTCTGGCCAAAGCACTAGCGCAGACATCTTATCCGCCAGTTGGGGACGGGCTCGTGCCGCGGCAAGCTTGGGGGGACCGTCGGGCGTCTCGCTTGCCGGAGCGCTTATTTGAGAAAGATTGCCGTCGACCAGATCGCAGATCTCTACTGATCCAGGGGGCGACCCCTACTCAGCAGTTTCACCACCGTGACCACCATATAGAGCACCGGCCACGCCGAGGTCAGAACAATTAATGCAAATACCGCCATCTCCCTGGCACGTTCCCTTGCGGCTTCAATACGATATTCGCGCCCCAAATTGTAAAAATTCCTGAATCCGTATTTGTCCTCTCCGTCGTAAGGCGAAAAATAGCCGCCGCGCCATTGGCCAAAACCAGAATGGAAAAAGTAGTCGGTATGCGGAAATTGGCCTTTTCCGCCCGTGGAAGGACTCCTGGGTTTCATAACCAAACCTCGCGTGCGAACGACAACTATGATACCACGTTCAAAAAAGGAATCAGCCTGAAAAATAGCCCCTCCTATGGCGGCGATTCAGCGAAACACTCAAGCAGCACAAATCGAAATGACATCTTATCGCGCTGGGAAGCTGTTGGTAAGGCTGCTGTTTGGCTGTGTCACGCGTGTTCACGTAATCCGGCCCGAAAATGCAAATCGGACCGGCGGATTTTTGCTGGCCGCCAATCACATCAGCCATTTCGATCCATTCATTATTTCGTTAGTGATTCGACGGAAAATCGACTGGTTGACGATGGCAGAATTTTTCCAGTCGTCGGTCGTGGGTTTTCTTTTGCGTGCGGTCGATGCGTTCCCGGTAGATCGAGATCGTGCGAATCGCACAACCATCCAGACTGCCATTGACCGCCTGAAAAAAGGACGCGTTGTTGGTCTCTTTCCCGAGGGCGGGATTCGCGACGGCGCGCGATCGCTGCTGGAAGGCGCGCAGCTTCGTCCCGGCGCATCAACGCTTGCGCACATCGCCGGCGTTCCAATTTTGCCGTGCGTTATCCTTGGCAGTGACCGTCTTTATTCAATAAAATCCCTGAAGCTTTCGGCATTGCGGCGCACCCCAGTCTGGATCGCGTTTGGAAATCCAATTTCACATTCTCCCAGTCTCGAAAAATCAGAGGCGAGAGAGAGAGTCGAATCTGAATTGGCGTCTTCATTCAAAAATCTCTACGGGGAACTCCAACAGACATTTCACCTGACGAGGGATGATCTGCCGCACTCGCCGCGAGAACGGATGAAGCGTAGGATCGGACCGCCGGGCCGACCGGACTCCGCAGCGCGGCGTCTCTCCCGTAAAGTTCAGATCCGCCGTGGCGAAACCAAAGGCAACGGATTTCACCGCTTCGCTGCGAGCGGAATCGATGCATTTCTATGCGCATCGATCAACTTCGTTCATACTCGCCACCGGCTAAATGGGAGCAGTCGCGACGAGATGGAGCGCTACGTGGAGGAATGCGAGCGGCTCAACGCCCAGCAGTATTACGCCTCGCCGCACGACAATAATCTTGTTGAAGCCCTGAAAAACGGTGGCGCAACCATCGAATGGCGCAGCCCGATCGAGACCCAATTCGCAGCGAACAATGTTGCGCGCGCAGATGTTTTTCCTTCAGAACGTGGTCGAAGCGCACCGACGGTTCTCATTTTGCATGCGCTAATGTCCGCGAGCCGGGTTGGCTACCGACGTTGCGCAGAGCGGTTCAACGAACTCGGCTGGAACGCATGCTTCATTCATCTGCCATACCATTATTCGCGTGTCCCGCGGGGCTATTGGAACGGCGAGCTTGCGATTACCTGCGATCTCATCCGCAACGCGGAAGGATTGCGGCAAAGCGTAACGGAGCTGCGGCAATTGATGAGCGCATTTCGCGAACGCGGCTCCGGCGAATTCGGCGTGCTCGCGACCAGCTACGGCGGATGGATCGGCGCGTTGCTTGCGATGGTCGAGCGCGACCTGCGTTTCGCTGCCTTGATGGCGCCGATCGTAAATATCGAGCACGCGATCTGGCAGAGCCCCGCAGCGCGGTCAATCCGCCGCGAACTGCGTAGTGCCAATATCGAGCCGTGTCTCGTCGCCCGACATTTCCATCTGAGCTCACCGATCCACAACGCACCGCTATGCGACGCGGCGCGAGTACTGTTTGTTGCGGGCGAGTTCGACTCGATCGCGCCACTCGAACAGATCGAGACGATCCAGCAAAAATGGCGTGGCTCTGAATTGCTACGCGTTCGCCAGGGCCATTTTGGTTACCGTATGTTGCGTGACACGATCGCTCGATTGAAAGACCGTGGAGATTTGTAATTTTCCTTGCTCTCATTAACACCGCGCTTCAGCGCGGTGCACCGATAAGCTGGGAATGAAAGCCGTTTAAGCGGCTTTTCGGAACGGTGCCTCGCGGAAGCACCTAGCTGAAGCCAGGTGTTAATGAGATGGCGGCTTAAGTCCAAGAAATTCCAGACTTGGTCCGAGATCGCGAAACGCGGCCTCTGCGAGAACATTGTGGCCTTCGATCGAAGCATGCCAGCCATCGATCGGGTGAAGCAGTTCAACGCGACTCAGGTCAGCTGTCGCCAAGGCATCCGAATATTGCAATAGAATATTGGGCTTGTCAGCGAGTTCGCCCTTCAAATCATCTACGATCGCGCGCAACTCCTCATTCACCATCCCTGCAAGCCGAATCAGATTAGCGCGGTATGCTGGCCGGAAGGATCTGAAATATTTGTAAGTGGTTGGCAAATGCGGATAGCGAGATGCACCGTTCGCTCGCAGGCGCTCTGCAATTTCACGCCCTCGGAAGTATGACCCGAAATTAACGAGTCCATACACGACGATTGCGATCCGTTGACGCTGCATGCGGACCCCACCAATCAGCCGACGCATCTCTCGCGCGAAATTTTCTCGGAAACGCCGGCTGAGCTGTTGCAAATGGTTCTCCGGCTGCTCAAGCTCCGCGGGAACGCACCACCACGTCCAATCAACGTTGTTGTGTCCGATCGAGATGAGCGTCAAATCGGGGAAACGTTTCATCGTCAGCAAGTCGCCAATTTGCCCGGAGAAATTGCGTGTCCGAAGAATTCTTCGCCAAAAATTCTGCCCTTGCCCTTCATAATCGACTAGCGCGCCGATGCCTGCGCATTCAATTGCAACAAATGGAGTGAACTTTTCGAGTCTTTTCGAAACGCTCTGAATCCCCGCTGGCACGGGGTTAGTGTCGAGGAACCAGTTATTGCCGCGGCAAGTGCGGGCGCGCCAAAACGTGCCCCAAATCGATGAGACGTAGACTCCTGTGCAAACACTGTCGCCGATCAGGGCGACGTGCGGCAGCCGCGCGATCAACTCATTCCAGCTAATCTCCTGATTGCGGTAAGCCAGGTAATCAGAATGAATTGGTGACGACGGTTTAGAGATCCGTCTCAGAACTTCCCCACCAATCACCCGAACAGGCCTCCTCATGAGTTCCGTCAGTTGGTCCCGAAAGCTCTCGGGGTTGTTGGAATTTGTCACTATCCATCTTTCAGTCCAACCAATCCATCGCTTCGAGCAAGCGACGGAACTCTGAGTTGTCCGTCGACAGAGCAGGCAACCATTCGCCAATTGGCTCGCTCTTCCACCACGCTTTCTCGCCGATCGGAGCGAATCGATAACGATAGAGTCGCGCACGAATGTAGTGAGGCGGCGCGTTCGGAAAAGGATTGTTAGCAAGGAGCGAGAGCGTGCCCGCATCGTTATGCAGAAGTTTCCAAGCAAAATGCAATGTCCACGGATATTCCTCGGGTGAAGCCATCGCGGCGAACCAGATTTGCCAGTCAATCCGCGGTTGATACGGTGCGACGAACGGCGGCCGCCGATTTGGATCACCCGGCTTTGCTTTGAACTCGTATTCTTTCCACTTGGTGTCGCCCGCGATGACTGAATCCTCGGTGCCTTCGAAAATGATTTCGTGGCGCTCCCGTCCGACTGTACCGAACGCTCCGTAGGTATTTACAAGATCGAGCGGATCGTAGGAATAATTCATCAGCTGTCGTCCTGAAACGAGATTGAGCACCGGCGCGGCGCTCAGATAGACAATGAGAATCGACAGCGCTACCGCGATTGTGTTGTTGATGCGCGACGGCTCCGATTCCTGCGCTGCGCGTTCGGCACGTCTGACCAATACCTTCGGCAGAAAATGGCACAGGAATGTATCGTCAAAGCACGCCAGGAACGGAACGATCGTCAGATAATTGAGGAACGAAAGATTGCCGCTGATAATGAGAAAGATTTGAAACGTGACGAGCAAGACACCTGCGACATGACGCACCTGTCGCAGGCCGAATGAAAACCACGGCACAATCAGTTCGACGAAATGGTTCCACGCCGTCTCAAATTTGTGAAACCAATGTGGCGCGAAATGCAAATAACGGCTGATGGGGCTCGGGATCGGCTGTGTCTCGTAGTGATAGTAAAGACAGGTTAGATCGCGCCAGCACGGGTCACCGCGCAATTTGATCAGACCCGCGCCGATCATGATGCGAAACCCAAGCCATCGAAAGAGCCAGATAACGAGAATCGGCGGCCTGCATTTGGGGAACGGACGCCCATCGATCAACGGACAAAGAAAGATCGACAAAAAGCCGGTCTCGAGCAGTTGAATCTCCCAGCCATAACCGTACCAAATCTGCCCAACGTGAACGATTGACATGTACATCGCCCAGAGGACGCCAAGGAGAATTGCGTTGGCGTAGCCGCCAAGCACAACCAGCGACAAGCCGAGACCAATCCACGCGAAAATCGACAATGCATTGTCGGAAATTCCGAACCAAAAGAGCGTCGGCACTCGAAGCATCCCAGCGGTTCGCGAACCGAGTTGTGTTTGAACGCTCTCGAGAAAATGATTGGCCGGCGTTAACCCATGCCCGCCAATAAGCGGCACCGACTGTTGGGCCGCTACCAGAAAAGCGACTGCATAAACAAAGCCGAGTAGTCTCAGAATTACGAAACGCGTCAGCCAATACGAATTTCCGGCAGCGAAAAGTTTTTGGAGAAAACTCTCATCGTTCATCACAGCACGCTTGTGCCAGAAGCTCATTCGATCCGCAATCGGCAATCCGGACTCCGCATTAGAGAACTGCCAGGGGGGAGATTTGAACTCCCGACCAAGGGCTTATGAGTCCCCTGCTCTACCACTGAGCTACCCTGGCTTCTATTTCGTACAAAAAAGTCTAGCGAATTCTCTTAAACGACCAACCCCGAATGCTTTCGGGGCTGCTCTGGCACCGAGCTACCCTTGCGAAATCGGCGGCGACAAAGCTCAATCGCATGATTTGCGCTGTCAACGCGAACGCAAATCGCGCATTTCTTTTCCTACTCTTTTTCCTGCTCGTGCTCTTGATCCTCGAATCAACGATATTCAAGCGAGAGCATACGCAGGAACGAGAACCGAAACTGCTGCTACTGCTTTGGTCCAGAAAGATACGGCTCCAAGTCTTTCTCTCGGCCTTGTAGGGCGGCCATGAAGCAAACGCCGTTGTGTTCCGTAACTGCACCGACCCACCCTTCCTGATGCACATAACGCCAACCGGGAAACGCCAACACGGCCCCGGTCTTGCTGTCTCTCTCTGCCGGGAAAAGAAAAAACTGCATGCGTTTTTCAGCCACCCAGATTTGGGCGATCCTCTGCGACTCGTCGTCGTCAAAAACGCGGCAGCCGATCGTGCGAAAATCGGCGAACTCGTCTGGAACGTCGTAGTGTTCAAGCCCGTGTTTCATAAAGAACAGATCACTTAGTGTTCCCGCTTCGGCGCTCACCGGATCGAGCGTGACCGATCGAGTGGAGCCGGCCACCGTCAATAATTTCCGCGCTGTTGCCGATCCTGGAAAATCATTTAGTCGACCGAGCACTTGGAACGTGAAAACCCCGGCGATTACCACGAGCGCAATGCTGATCGCGAGGACGGCAGGATTGAGGATGATTCTTCTCCACGTCCACTTCGGGCGGCGAACCGCCTCCTTGTCTAAGAACCATTCAGCCGACTCGGGTGGTAGCGGGACAAGACGAATTAGTTCCGCCACAGCTCGATCAAAGTTCTGTTGGTTAACAAATTCATCAGAACCGTCTGCACGTGATACCGCGGCGCGCATGGACCGGTCAGCTAAATGGTCGTGGCTGATGGGCGCGCAATTCAAAAGAGCGCGGCGCCGACGTAATAACCCCAGTGCCGTCATATCTCGGGTGCTCCGGTGTGCTTAGCGTCCAACCACGCCTGCAACTGTCGCCGACCCTGCGATAAGCATCGCGACAGCATGCTCAGTTTGAGCTCGGCGATGTCGAGAATCTCTAGGTAATTGAATTCGTCGAGATAAAAGAGCGCCAACGCGGTCCTTTGGGGATCGGGTGCGGCGGAAATCCAAACTGCCAGTTGCGCCGGCTCGAGCTGCTTGATCTGTGACGCAGCGCCCGGAGTTACGTCGTGCTCCTCGATTTCCAGCGATTCTGGTTGCAGGTCCGTCTTGCTTGCCTCTAAACAACGCCAGCGCGCCTCGCGAAAGAGCCAAAAGGATTCCGTGGGTAATTCTCCCTGTGCAGCGCGCACAGCCGCTTCGCGCAACGTCGTGTTAAAGACTTCTTGTGCCTTGCGCAAGTCGCCCAGCATCAAGAAACAAAAGCGATAAAGTTGTGGTAAATTTTGCTTTCGATCCGACACTCTCCCATCCTTCGTCTTTGCAAAATTTAGCGCACTCTACGCAGTTACCTACCATCGACAAGAGGCGATTCGCTTATCTTGCATGAACGCTGCCCGCGTCTTAAGCGAAACCGACTACAACTTCTGTAACCGGCGCGCTACTTCCTCCGCGTTCTCCCGGCTGTTGAACGCCGAAATGCGAACATAACCTTCGCCTTGTGCGCCAAAACCTGCGCCGGGTGTGATGACGACATTCAACTCCCGCAGCATTCGATCGAACATTTGCCAGCTCGTTAGGCCATTGGGTGTCTTCACCCAGATGTACGGCGCGTTTATGCCGCCGAAAACACCGAGACCAGCGTTCGCCGCGGCGTTGCGAAGAATCCTTGCATTGCCCATGTAATGCTCAATTAGCGCGCGAGATTGCTTGCGACCTTCCGGCAGGTAAAGCGCCTCAGCACCCCGTTGCACTGGATAACTCACGCTATTGGATTTCGTGCTCCAACGCCGCTGCCACAGCGAATGGAGAGGAAGCCGGCGACCGTTCTCCGTTCGCGCGAGCACAGATTTCGGCATGACTGTAAATCCGCAGCGCACGCCGGTGAATCCGCCGTTCTTGGAAAAACTGCGCAATTCAATCGCGCACTCGCGGGCGCCCGGAATTTCGAAAATGGAATGCGGAATATCCGGGTCCGAAATATAGGCTTCGTACGCGGCATCGAAGAGAAGCAGCGCTTCGTGCTCGCGCGCGTAATCGACCCAGCGCGAGAGCTGTTCACGCGACGCAACGGCCCCCGTCGGATTATTGGGAAAACAGAGATAAACAAGATCGGCGTGTTCTGCCGGTGGGTCGGGGACAAATCCGTTTTGAGCTGTGCACGGCAAATAAAGAATTCCCTCGTAGCTCCCGTCTTTTCTCGCCGGGCCGCTGCGGCCCGTCATCACGTTCGTATCGACGTAAACCGGATAGACCGGATCGGGGACCGCGACTTTGTTTTGATCGCCCAGGATATCCAGGACATAACCGCAATCGCATTTTGAGCCGTCAGAGACAAAAACCTCGTCGTCAGAGATGTCGATGTTGCGGTCGCGATAATCGTGCTGAGCGATTGCCGACCTCAAAAATTCGTAGCCGTGTTCGGGACCATAGCCGCGAAACGTCTCGCGATGTCCAAGTTCTTCGATAGCCCGCTTCATCGCATCAATTGCCGCACGTGGCAGCGGCTCGGTGACGTCCCCGATTCCGCAGCGAATCAATCGCTTGGCCGCTTCGGGATTCGCTTCGCAAAATTCGCGCACCCGCCTCGCGACTTCCGGGAAGAGATAGCCCGCCTGAAGTTTAAGATAGTTTTCGTTGAGATAAGCCATGCGCTGCTGTAGCGGCGGTCTGCGACCGCCGAGCGGGTACAAGTTTAGCGGCGGTCATCGACCGCCGCTACAGCAGAACTGGCGAAACGCCAGTCAGTAATTCTTTGCGACCTCGTCCCAGTTTACCACGTTCCACCAGGCTTTGAGGTAATCGGGCCTTCGGTTTTGATACTTAAGATAATAGGCGTGCTCCCAAACGTCGACGCCGAGGATCGGCGTGTTGCCGTCCATTAGCGGGCTGTCTTGATTTGGTGTCGAAACGATTTCGAGCTTTCCGTTCTTATTCTTAATCAGCCACGCCCAGCCACTGCCAAAACGTCCCACACCAGCGGCACCAAATTTCTCTTTGAAATCATTAAAGCTGCCGAACGTTGATTTGATGTCATCGGCGAGTTTGCCTTTCGGTTCACCGCCGGCGTTCGGTCCCATTATTTTCCAAAAGAACGAATGATTTGCGTGACCTCCGCCGTTGTTTCGCACAATTGTGCGAATGTCTTCCGGCACCGATTTAAGATCACTGATCAAATCCTCGACCGACTTGTTTTCGAGATCGGTTTTGCCTTTGATCGCTTTGTTGACATTGTCGATGTAAGCTTGGTGATGCTTGGTATGGTGGATTTCCATCGTCTTCGCATCGATATGCGGTTCCAACGCATCGTACGGATAAGGTAATTTTGGTAATTCGTAAGCCATAATCTATACAGTTAGATCGAATTATGGCGCGCGACAGGTTTTATTTTTCGCGCGATTAGAACCGATGCAGCGCGCCCGGGGTCGCGCCTATCGATCGCAGCGATAAAAACCCGGACGATGTCCGCCGCCGCTGCGATAATTGACATAGGTCGCCAAGGCGAGCAGCGGGAAGTTTTGACGATACATGTCGTACTTCAAATAGAACACGCGTGGAAAACCGGTGCCCGTAATTTGCTCTTCGTCCCATGATCCATCGGGCTTTTGCGAATTGAGCAGGTAGCGCAAACCTCGCTGGATACTCGGTCGATCGAGATCACCGCACGCACAAATGCCCATGATTGCCCATGCCGTTTGCGACGCCGTGCTTTCGCCAATGCCTTTGGTTGATGGGTTTTCGTAGGTGCCGCAAGTCTCACCCCAACCACCGTCGTTATTTTGACAACTTTCAAGCCAATCGCGACCGCGCAATATCCAGGCCTGCGTCATGTCCTGATCAATCGCGCGCAAACCGCGCAGCACCTGCCAGGTGCCGTAGATGTAATTGACTCCCCAGCGCCCGTACCACGAGCCGTCCTTATCTTGAGTATCGATCAGGTACTGGATGGCATCGCGGACAGATGGCGTGTTGAAATCGAACCCGATATAGCCAAGCAGTTCAAGCGTGCGGGCAGTAAGATCACTGCAGGTCGGATCAAGGATTGCATTGTGATCGGCAAACGGCATGTCTTCCAGCCACGGCGTGGTCACGTTTTTATCAAATGCTGCCCAGCCGCCATCCCGACACTGGAAGCTGAGCTGCCAATCCAATGCGCGACGAAAGATTTTATTGAGCGCTTGAGGATCGTTTGGCTGCACTAGCCGCAATGCCATCAACACCATCGCTGTGTCGTCGGTGTCGGGATAATAAACGTTGTTATATTCGAATGCCCATCCGCTCGCTTGTGGATACGAATTGTTTGCAGACCAATCGCCGCGGATGCGCACTTCTTTGTTAACGAGCCATTCAGCGCCCTTTTGGAGAGCAGGATGCTCGGCAGGAAGGCCTGATTCAGCCAACGAAATGATGTTGATCGAAGTGTCCCAGACTGGCGAGAGACATGGCTGGATACGGAAGTCCTCGGGATCGTCAATGAAGAGTCCGGCGAAGTCTTTTTCCGCTTTGGCGTAAATCGGATTTGATTTTGAGTAACCGAGAGCGCGCAATGCGATCAAACAATTCAGCATCGCCGGAAACACGGCCGCGAGGCCATCGCTGCCCTCGCCAATCCGCTCGAGCATCCAGCGCTCCGCCTCCTCCAGCGCGCGCCGGCGCAGCGGGCGAATCCGAAGGGGCTGAAGGAACTTGAACGTGTCGTCGAGCCGCAAGAAGAAATTCCGCCAGGTCCAGAACGGCTCACCGCGGGGCAAGCGCAAATCGCTTTGCTCGGTACCGAGTGGATAAAGTTCGTGCAACTGCTTTTCGCCGGGCAAAACTCGAGTCGGTTTGAAATGGTTAATAATCGCCAGCGGCATAAGCATGGCCCGGCTCCACGACGACATCTTGTAAATGTGAAACGGCGCCCACTTTGGCAGGAGAACCATTTCCACCGGGATCGCCGGTAGATATTTCCAGGGAAACTGGCCCAGCAACGCAAGGTAAAGCTTGCTAAAGGTGTTCATCTGCGGAATACCGCCGAGCCGCATGATAGTTGCACGCGCGTCCTGCATAAATGGCGCGTCCACCGAACAGCCGGCAAGCTTCAGCGCAAAATACGCTTTGGCCGACGCATTAATCTCACTCGGGCCGCCATGATAAATGTTCCATCCTCCGTCCGGCAGTTGGCGTCTGAGAATGTGGCGCACGCATCGCCGCTGCAATGGCGCGTCCACTTCGCCGCACCAATGCATGAAAAGGATGTAGTCCGAGCAGAGGGTGCTATCGACGATCAGTTCCCCGCACCAATGGCCGTCTGGCTTTTGCTGGCGCAGCAGGTTTTCTTGCGCACGCGTGATTGCATGCGCAATCTCTTCGTCATTCGCCGGATAAGACTCCGATATCTCCGGTCGCGCGCTCGGCAACGCAATGAGGTTCCTCGAAAATTCCGGCATGTCGGTCCGATTCTTAGGAGGCCTGCGCTGCAACTTCTGCGCGTTTCCCGGTCAGGTGACCGTTACCGGAGCTCACGCCATTGAAAGCAAGTACTTCGCTGCCACGGCCGGAGGGTTTCGGTTTCGAGCCGAAATTGAATTTGACCGTTTTCCAGGTGTCTCCCCGCCGCGCTTGCAGCCCCAATGTCGCTGTTGGCTCATAACCGCAATGCACCATGCAATTTTCGCAGCGGCTATCGCGCGCCACGCCGTTCACGACGCCATACCGGTCCCATGTGGTCTTTTCCAGTAACTCCGCATAGCTCGAGTAGTGTCCGTCGGTCATCAGATAGCATGGGCCTTTCCAGCCGCGGATATTTCGAGTCGGAATCGCCCATGCCGAACAGGTCAGATCCCGTTTCCCGGCAAGAAACTCGAAATAGATCGGCGTGCCCAAAAAGGTATAACGATTCATCCACTCTTCGACTTTTTGGAACTTCTCGACCGTCATTGCGCGGGTAAGAAAGAAGTTTTCCGGGCGCAGGTTGAGCCGTTTGATCATGTCTCTCTTGGCGGCGTCGTAATCGTATCCAGGGGTGATGGTGTGACCATCCACGCCAAGATCGGAAAGATAATCGAACATCTGTTCGATCTCCTGCATATCGGTTTCCTTGTAGATCGTTGCGTTCGTCGCCACTTGATAGCCGAGCAGCTTCGCCATTTTGATTGCGAGAATGCATTCCTTGAAGACGCCTTCGCGTTCGACGATCAGGTCGTGTGTTCGCTCCAAGCCATCGAGATGCACGTTCCAGTACATCCATTTGGTCGGACCAATAGTTGGCTTTGCCGGATCTTTTGGTCCCTTGCGAATTTCGGTCGCATCTTTTTCGCTGAGTAATCCCGCACCGAGCAACGCAGTGATTTTTTCTTCCACGAATTCCGTGCGGATCGACAACTGCGAGGCCAACCAGTCGCGCATTTTCTTGCGCATAAACATGGCATTGGTACAGATATAAACGATCCGATTCTGCGCGAGCAGTCCTTGAACGAGCGCCTCGATATGGGGATAGATCAGCGGCTCGCCGCCGCAGATGGAAACCATGGGCGCATTACACTCCGTTGCCGCCCCGAGACAGTCCTCCAGGCTCATCATGTCCTTGAGCGATGTGGAATACTCTCGAATCCGTCCACAACCCGTGCAGGTAAGGTTGCACGTATGCAACGGCTCGAGCTGAAGCACCGTGGCGAATTTCTTCGTGCCACGTAACTTATGCCCAATCACGTAGGCCGCGATTTTCGCTGTAAGTGGTAAAGGAAATCTCATTGGAGCGAGGATAGTAACAGGACGTGCTGGAGTGTCAATCACCCGACCTGAAGCACTCAGTTTGTTAATTGAATCGGCCCCGACGCCTGATTTGGACTTTGCTGCTCGCAGAATATCCGGTTGCGACCTAAAACGCAAAATAAAGATGCGACTGTCGATAGTTTCTGTGGTTAAATAGTCACAAGTGAGTCTCTAAACAAGGTAAACAGTATGAAACGATTATTCTTGGCAGCATTTGCCGTTGGCTTGATCGGCTGCGCACAACAGCCCGCCCCACCACCCGGTCCGGCAGTAACGGGAGGTTATACTTACGATCGCTACGCGCGGAGCGCGGACGCGTGGGGACATTCAAGTCCGGTTTACAAGAACTGGACCACGGAGCAGTTACAGAAGCGCCGCTTGGATCTCTACGCCCAAGTTCCCTTCACCAGGAATCGAAACGAAGTGCCCGCCTACATCTATTCGGGAATGGCGCTTCCACAGCAGGATGAGATCAAGGCGATTGAAGTTGAGCTAAACCGGCGATATGCGGCCGGCGACAAGAGCGCAGAACTAAAAGAATTCTGGCCCTCATCGCGCAGGCACATTGCCAGCGGCTCACGTGTAGAAACACTTTTTTAACTTCGAATAACATTCGAAGTGATGGAAACCGGCGAGATGCCGGCGCCAAGAGCACTGTTTAGAGGCTAGCTTGCTGCTGCAGTTAATCAGGCCGGGCTGTTCCAGCCGCGACGAATGAGGCTGACAGCAATCGCGGCGAGAAGGAGGGCGACTATCTTCGACACACCGCGCAACCCTTGTCTGCCCATCCAACGCGTGAACCAGTCTGCATTCCAGAATGCCACTGCAACCAAGGCGAGATTAACCAGAAGGGACACCAGCGTGAACACCAAGCCTACTGTATCGACGAGAATGAGGAGTGCCGTAAGCAACGCCGGGCCGGCGATTAACGGCATCCCCAGCGGCACGATTCCGAATTCGTCGCTGGCGTCACGGTTGGCCGCCCCGAGACTTAGCAACTCGCGTCCTGCCAGGCCAAGCAGAATAAGACCGCCCGCGACTTGAAAGTCCGCATCCGTGATCCCCAGCGCGTCGAAAATAATCTCCCCGAGAAAAATAAATCCGATAGCTACGCAGAGAGCCGTAACGATTCCCAGAAACGCTTGTCGTTTCCGCTGCTCCGGCGAAGTGTTGGCAGCGAGTCCTGTAAAGATCGCGACAAGTCCGATTGGATCGATGGCGACAAAGATTGGGATAAAGGCGAGGAAAAATTTCTGAATCATCGTGGCGCATGTTTCTTAGCTTAGCGCCACGGTTAAACGCAACCTGAGAATCGCGCCCATGTGCCCGCTTGACAAGCGGCGGTGGGCTCCTCCGCGCAATCGCGCCCAACGCTTTTCCGCTGAATTTGCCTTTGCGGCGGCGCGCGCATACAGGTGTGAGCCAACTTCGACCACTATGAAATCCTCGTTTCTTTTCTTGTCATTCGTTTTCGCCGTGACGAGTCCAAGTCTTCCAGCGGCTGAAACGAAAACTGTCGATGATTTTCGGACCGCGGCCGCGAAGGCCAACGCTGTCTTGACGATTCCCGATTGGGAGCAAACGCCGAAAGCCGTTGAGGCCATGATGAACGACGCCATCGCGAAGGCGAACAAGGCACTGGATCAAATCGGCTCGCAAGATCGGAAAAAGGTCACGTTTAAGAGCACAGTCGTGGCACTTGATGATCTCACTTACGAGGCAGGACTCGCGGCGAACAGGGCCACCATCATTAAAGAGACAAACACAAATCCAGAAATGCGCGCCGCTGGCGAGAACGCGGTAAAGGCCTTTCAGGATTGGGCTGTCGGCATCGATTACCGTGAGGACGTTTACAAGGCAATCAAGGCTTTCGCCGATACACATCCCAAGCTTTCGGGCGAGGACGAAAAACTGCTGAACGAAACGTTGCGTGATTATCGCCGTGCTGGCTTAGACCTTCCGCCCGATCAGCGCAAAGAAGTTGAGCAATTGCGGAAGGAATTATCCAAACTCGGGACTGATTTCGACACAAACATCGTGAAGGCCAACGCGCCGGTGATTTTCACAAAGCCCGATTTGGATGGACTGCCGGACAGCTTCTTCGCTTCACCCGGCATCCGGACAGGAGACGATGCCTACACAGTGATGGCAAATATCACATGGCAATTCAATACGGTCGAGGAAAACGCAAAGAGCGAAGAAACGCGCAAACAGCTTTATGTCATTCGCGAGACGCTCGCCAAAGAAGCAAACGTTCCTGTTCTCAATCAAATGCTTGCGCTTCGGAACAAGATCGCGCTGCGGCTCGGTTACAAATCGTGGGACGACTATCAGACTGAAGTCAAAATGGCCAAGAAAGGGGCGAACGCGGAGAAATACATTAGCGATCTGGTTACCGGAATTCAGCCCAAGTTTGAGAGTGAAATCGCAGAATTACAAAAGTTGAAGGCCGCCGAAACGAACGATCCGAACGCTGAGATCGAGGTGTGGGATTGGCGCTATTACGCTAACCAGCGGGACAAACAAAAATACGCCGTCGATAAGGAAGCGTTGCGCGCATATTTCCCGTTCCAAAAGGTGCTCGACGGCATGTTCAATATTTATCAGAGCATCTTTGGTCTTAAGTTTGAGAAGATCGCTGCGCCTTACAAATGGATCGACGATCTCCAGCTCTACATGGTGACCGATTCCTCCACCGGCGAGCCGCTCGGGATGTTTTATCTCGATATGTTTCCGCGCGAAGGAAAATTTAATCACTTCGCCCAATTCGAAATCATCAGTGGCAAACTGTTGCCGGACGGAAAATACCAGCGGCCAACTGTCGCCTTGCTTTGCAATTTTTCCCCTCCGGCAGCGGACAAGCCGTCTTTGATGACACACCAGGAAGTCGAAACTTTGTTCCACGAATTCGGTCACGCGCTTCATTCGATTGTCACTCGCGCGAAGTACGGCCGTTTCGCCGGAACGCATGTGCCGGGGGATTTCGTAGAAGCGCCATCGCAGATGCTGCAGAATTGGGTCTGGGACAAGAAAGTGCTCGATACGTTTGCGGCCGATTACCGCGATCCATCGAAGAAAATTCCAGGGGAAATTATCAAAAAAATGAATGACGCGAAGCTGGCGAATGCCGGTGTTCTTTATCGACGCCAGTTCGCCTTCGCATCGCTCGACCTCGAGTTGCACAATCAGCATGCTGAGGATATGCCCTTCGATTGTGTGGCCATTTCGAATCCGATCCTGGAAAAGGTCTTTCTCCCAATTGATCCGAGCACTACCTTCGTTTCCTACTTCGGCCACCTGAATGGCTATGACGCCGGTTACTACGGCTATGCATGGGCCGACGCCATCGCCGCAGACATGGCAACCGTTTTCGAAAAGGCAAAGGATGGCTACCTCGACAAGCAAGCGGGTATGAAGCTACGCCACGAAATCTATGAGCCGGGCGATTCGCGTGACGTCACCGTTTCCATCGAGAAGTTTCTCGGCCGCAAACAATCGATCCAGCCGTTCTTGAAAAAAATCGGCATTCCCCGAGAAAAAACGGAAGCGGTCAGCGGCTCATCGCAAAAAGGCCGCTAATACGTTCGGTCATCACCAAAACGAAGTGAGGAACCTCACAACGCCCGTATCGACAACATTGCGTTGCTTAAAGAGGGTCGTTACAGAGTGGACATGAAAATTTCGGGCTGGTTGATTGCGATTCCTCTTACCGCTGCGACTTCGCTTTTCGCTGTGGATGAATTGACGTTGCGTCTGGAACCGGCGTTGGAGGCGATTACGCCGGACGGTTTACTGGCGCACATTAAGGTTCTTGCGTCGGATGAATTCGAAGGACGCGCACCGGGGACAAAAGGCGAGGAACTTTCCGTTAATTACATAACGGATCAGTTCAGGAAAATCGGGTTGAAACCGGGAAGCCCGGACGGCAGTTACACGCAGGAGGTTCCGTTGGCTGGAATCAAAAGCGAACCACGAATGTCGTTCGCGGTACGCGATGGGACGATCGATCTGAAGTACCCCGACGACTTCATTGCGTCCTCCGCGCGTCTTCAACCGGAAATTAAGATCAATAATTCGGAAGTCGTCTTCGTCGGGTACGGCGTCGTCGCACCGGAATACGGATGGGACGATTACAAGAATGTCGATGTTCGCGGCAAGACGCTGCTGATGCTGATTGGCGATCCACCGATTCCCGATCCCAAAGATTCATCCAAACTCGATGAAAAAATGTTTAAAGGGAAAGCGATGACCTACTACGGTCGCTGGACTTACAAATACGAGATCGCAGCACAAAAAGGCGCTGCAGCCGCTGTGATCATCCACCAGACCGAGTCGGCTGGATACCCTTATTCCGTGGTAAGAACGAGTTGGGGCAAGGAGAATTACGAGATCGATTCGCCAAATAAGAACACGGACACCGTGGGAGCGCGCTCGTGGATGACGCTCGATGCCGCGAAGAAGTTGCTGGCCGCTTGCGGTCAGGATTTTGACGCGCTGAAGAAGTCGGCGATTACAAAAGAGTTCCGGCCGGAGGTGCTCGATACAAAGGCTAATATCGACATCAAGCAACAGCTTCGCTCCTTTAAATCGCACAACGTCATCGGCAAACTCGAGGGAAGCGATCCAAAGTTGCGCGACGAATATATCATTTACACGGCGCACTGGGACCACCTCGGACTTAATCACAATCTGCAAGGCGATCAGATCTATAACGGCGCGGTCGATAACGCCTCCGGCGTCGCATCGCTTATCCAGCTCGCGTCGGCATTCGCAAAATTAAATCCGCCGCCGAAACGATCAGTTTTGTTCATGGCCACGACTGCTGAAGAAGCAGGATTGCTCGGCTCGAAATTTTACGCGCTTCGTCCGCTCTATCCGCTGGAAAAAACGCTGGCTGACATCAACATCGACACCGTGAATCCCTGGGGCAAAACGCGCGACATCGAAGACCTGAGCAACAACAATTCAACGCTCGATGATCTGCTGACCGCTGCCGCTAAACGCAACGGCCGAGTGACGCAACCGAACAGTCAGCCGGAGAAGGGCGGTTTCTATCGCGCCGATCATTTCGAATTTTCCAAGCGCGGCGTGCCCTCTCTCTACACTGGCGGCGGTAAGGATTTTATCGGGAAACCAGCAGACTTCGGCCAGCAACAGAAAGACGATTACATCGCGCACCACTATCATCAGGTCTCGGACCAAATTAATCCAAACTGGGACCTCTCCGGCGCGGTGCAGGATATTCAACTTCTGTTCGAAGTTGGC
This sequence comes from Verrucomicrobiota bacterium, assembly GCA_003219415.1. Classification (GTDB taxonomy): domain Bacteria; phylum Verrucomicrobiota; class Verrucomicrobiia; order Chthoniobacterales; family UBA10450; genus Udaeobacter. The sequence continues at coordinate 29,460 of QHOS01000024.1, forward strand.
TATCAGGTAGCGAACGGAGACAAACTTCCAGAGTGGAAACCTGAAAGCGAGTTTAAGGGGAAGCGAGATGAAATGTTAAAGAGGTGATGTTACCGAGCAATGTGAGAACTGAGTTGCATTGCAGCGCATCTGATGGTTGAATCCGAACTCGCGAATTTAAAAATCGAATGGGCTCTCTCAAGAAAAGACGAAAAGCGAAAATTGCGAAGCATAAGCGCCGCAAGCGCATGAAGGCGAATCGGCATAAGAAACGGCTCCGATATAAAGCGTAACAGGAGTTTGTCGCGAGGCTATAACGGGCCTGCCGCCCGCATCCATGAGAAGCACAGCCAGCACGGTCGCCTCTACAGGTTAGGGTAAGGTTTGCGGAGGCTGTGCCCAAAGCTACCATTTAAGATGTGAGGAGGCCCAAAAAGCGGAGCGTTTCGCTGCGCCGGTGGTTTTTCATTGCGTTCGCTTTTCTCATTAGCGCGAGTGCAGCGGTCGCTCGAACGCCGAAATCTTCATCGGCGGCACCAAAAAAGACTGGTCGCCAGGACGATTCGCTCTATGCCAAGCCGGCTGCCGATCTTGCCCTGCGTTCGGAAGGCGCACATAAAGCGGATGCGCTGATCCATTTTGTCGAGGGAATGTCATTCGAAGAAAATGGCGAGATGGATCGTGCGCTGGAGGCGTATCGCAAAGTGCTAAATGTCGATCCCGGCCAATCGCAACTCGCTTCGCGCGTTGCGGCTTTGCTGATAGAGCAGGATGATTTTCCGCAGGCGATTGACGTGTTGAAAGATGCAATCAAGGCAAACCCGAAAGATGCAGACCCGTATCAACAACTCGCATTCATTTATGCGAAATATCTTAAGAAAACCGATCAGGCTATCGATTATGCCAATCGGGCAGTTACCCTCAATCCCGGGGACATCGAAGGTTACCAGCGCCTCGTGGAAATCGAAGTTGCGGCCGGGCAAGAGAAAAAGGCGCTGGAAGTTCTGGATCGTGCCACAAAGGTTCGCAGCAACGACGCCAACTTCTGGATGCGTCTGGGCAAACTTTACGTGGCCATTCTTTTCAAGTCCGATTCACAGCCGAAGCCTGACGAACTGAAAAGGACCAACGAAATTTTCAAAAAGGCAGCCGAACACGCCGGCGATGATCCTGCGATTCTAAAAGATGTCGCCGATTACTATGCAGCCTCGCAGCAATTGAAAGACGCAATTCCGCTTTATCTGCACGTTCTCGAGTTGCAACCGGACGATGCAAATGCGCGAGAGAAACTGGCGACTGGTTTTATCCTTACGAATCAGCGCGGTAAGGCAGTTGAGATGCTCGAGCAAATCATCAAAGAGCATCCTGAAAAGTACCAAACCTACGATTTATTAGCGCAGGTGCTGGATGATGAAGCACGATCGCTCCAACGCGCCAAAAGAGTTGACGAAGCAAAAGCGATCTTTGCGAAAGTGGCCGCAAATTATGAGCAAAGCCTGCTGATTAATCCAAATCACGTGGGCACATACTTGCATCTGGCGGAACTGCTGCTTGGCCCTTTAAAAGATGCCGATCGCGGGGTCAGATTGCTGACAGAAGCCCGGCGTCGATTTACGGGGGCGCCGGAGATCGTTTACTATCTGGCCATTGCCCAAAGCGAGGCGAAACAGACCCAGCAGGCCGTGGCGACCTTTGAGGAGGCACTCCGCGAAGCGCAACTCGACCAGGGCAATGACATGGTAAATGCCAAGTTCTATTTCAACTATGGCGCGACAGCAGAGCAGGCCGGCCTGTACCAAAAGGCAGCTGATCTTCTTCGCAAATCGATCGCTCTAGATCCGGCGAACTCTGCGGAAGCCTGCAATTATCTCGGCTACATGTGGGCCGATCACAACATGAACCTGGACGAAGCCGAAACGATGATTAACCGCGCGCTCGAGATAGAACCTAATAACGCTTCTTACCTCGACAGCCTCGGTTGGGTTGAGTACCGAAAAGGCAAACCTGATCAAGCTTTGAGCAACCTGCTCCGTGCTGCAAAAACTGCCGACCACGATGACCCAGTTATCTTTGAGCACATTGGCGACGCCTATTTCAAATTGAATCGCCTTTCGGAAGCGCTGGAATCCTGGCAAAAAGCGCTGGCGCTCGATCCAAAAAATAAGAACCTGGCGAACAAGATCGAAAGGACGAAGGCGCCCATTGGCAACGGTCCTCCAACAAAGACAAATCCAACCCAGTGACCCCCGACGTTCTCGCGACGAACATAAGCGGTTATCCTACGCCGTGGCAGCGCAAGGTGATGTGGGCGGCTCTCACAGCCTTCTGTGTGGTTCTTCTCATCGTGATTATCGGCACGATGATTTGGGCCAGCGCTAATGTCATTAGTTTCCTCCAACCGATCCTGATCCCAGTGGCCATCGCGGTTATTCTGACTTATCTGCTGGACCCGCTGGTGACAAAAATGTCTCGCGGGACGCTCAGTCGCACCAAGGCGGTGGCTCTTCTTTTTGCCATTGCCTTTTTTGCTCTCGGTGGATTGGCCGCGTGGCTCGTCCCGACCATCTCAATACAAAGCGCGAATTTCGCAAAGCAAGTTCCTGCTTATACCGAGCGAGCCCGCGACTACATTGTGGATCTAATCTATCGATTCGATCAGACATTCGGATTCCTCGGTAGTGGCCGTACGAAATCTGCATCGACAAGTTTTACCAACTGGCTCGTCGGACCGGCGCCCTCTCCTTCTCCTCATGCGCAACCGACTGTCTCTCCTACACCTAAAGCTTTCGAGACGACCCCCGCTGCTGAAGCAATCGCGCCGAGCCCGCCAAAGCTGACCACTGCCGAACGCCAGCGCATCCAGGCGTACGTGGAAAAACAGATGCCTAATTTGCAGCAGGCACTTCCGACACTGATGGAAAAGTTCTGGGATATCCTTAAGAAAAGCATCGGTGGCTTTCTTGGTGTCACAGGATTTTTGCTCAGCCTAATCCTGGTGCCCATCTACCTTTTTTTTCTGTTGAACGAAAGGCCGCGGATTGAAGCGCACTGGAGAGAATATTTGCCTTTACGCGCGTCGCCCCTCAGAGACGAAGTCGCGGAGCTCTTGTCAGAAATCAACAGCTACGTCACCGCGTATTTTCGAGGGCAACTACTGGTGTGTCTGGTTGATGGGATCCTCATCGGCACAACGCTGACGATATTCCCCGGTCTCAATTTTGCGCCGGTGATTGGTGCACTCGTTGTCGTGCTGACCATGATTCCCTACATCGGGATCATCATCTGCTGGGTGCCGGCAGTTCTGATTGCAGCTTTCCAATGGGGCGACTGGACGCATCCTCTAATTGTGACTGGCATTTTCATCATTGTTCAAAATCTCGAAGGCATATTTTACGCCCCGCGAATTGTTGGGAATTACGTTGGGTTGCATCCAATGACGGTGATCGTGTCGATCTTTGTCTGGGGTTTGATCATTGGCGGGATAATCGGTCCCCTTCTTGCCGTCCCGCTTACAGCCACCGTAAAGGTGTTATTGGGACGATATGTTTGGAGCCGGCGTTTGAGGGAGAAGATCGAGGACTCGGTGAAATCAATTCCTGTAGTTGAAGAGCCAGAGGTAGCCACGCGCTCTTAGCCTCGGCAGCGGGCACGGGTGTGATGGATTAGAACAAGCGGATCGTTGCGCCCCCAGACACGACATGAAAATCGCGGAGCGAGCCGAAGAGGCTGGATATAGAAGAATCGGCCAATCTCTCTTTGGTCTTGAATCCTTCTTCCGACGACAGCTCTGGCCAGCTCGTGTCGCTCTTGTAGCTGCTGGATTGGCAATTGCCATTGTACTTGGCACTCTTTTTCTCAGGTACGGCTTGAAACTCTATGAAGACTGGCGCCAAACCCGCTTGCTACACGAAGCCGCTTCGATGTTGCAGCAGGGAAGATTTAGCGAAGCAACGCAGACCGCGCGAGAACTCTTGGCACAACATCCCAATTCTTTGCCGGCCCTCTATGTATTAGCTGAGGCAGCGGAGAAACAGAATCTCGAAGAAGCCATTTCATGGCGCGAACAAATCGTGCGCCTGCGCCCAAAAGATCCGGACAATCAGCTTAATCTCGTTTCCGCGGCACTGCGTTTTGGAAAGCTCGATCTTGCTCGAAAGGCGCTCGATCAGATTCCCGCCGGTGATCGTGACAGGGCTGCGTTTCACGTTGTTGCAGGCTGGTTGGCTTGCGCCGAAGGAAACTTTGCCGAACAAGAAGAACAATTTGCCGTTGCCGTAAAAAAAGAACCTAAGAATGATCTCTACCAGTTCAATCTCGCAGCGCTGCAAATCCACGATGCACAAAAGAACGCGAACGCCCGCGAAAATCTCGAGCGACTCAGCAAGCTCGCGCCCTATCGGACCGGCGCGCTGCGCGCTTTGCTTAATGATGCTGTGGCACGCAATGACCTGTTAGTGGGGGATAACTTCGCGCAACAGCTCCAAATGTCGCAGGAGGTCACCTTCGGCGATTATCTTCTCTGCCTGAATTTTTATCGAAAGCTCGATGAGAAAAAATTCCATCTACTGCTGGAACGCGTAAAACCTTTTGCCGCAAAGAATCCATCCGATCTCGCATCGCTTATGAGATGGATGAACGAAAATGGACTTGCTGGAGAGGTTGCCAAGTGGATCGAGAAGCTTCCGGCCGAGAAACTGACTGCACCGCCCGCCGCTGTTGCGGTGGCAGACGCTTACGCCAATGCGAAAAATTGGGTGCGTTTGAAACGATGGACTCGCAAGGGAATGTGGGGCGAATCCGATTACCTGCGCCTTGCATATCAGGCAATTGCCACGCGTCAATCACGACAAGATGGTGTGGACAGAGAATACCATGCGCTTTGGCGCGCCGCAGAACAATCGACACACGACCAGCCCGAGCGCGAAGTTGTCCTCGCGCGTCTCGCTTCGAAATGGAATCTGGAGAAAGAATCCGAACAATTGTGGCTGCGCGTCGCAGAAGATCCCCCCATGCGACGCGAGGCGCTGGACGCGCTTCGCCGGCTTTATCGCAAGACCAACGACACCGAAAAACTTTACGATGTTCTCCAGCGTCTACACGATAGCTCTCCAAACGAAGCGCCGATCACGGCGGATCTGGCGCGACTAGGCCTGAACCTCGAGCGAAACGTAGAACGCTCGCATGAACTCGCGAAAGAGGCCCATGACCGCGCGCCGAACGAGGTCAACTGCGCCGTGACTTATGCGTTCTCTCTGTATCGCCTTGGCCGAAACCCGGAGGGCCTTGCAACTATTCAAGGATTGTCAGCAGACCAATTACGCGACCCGCACGCAGCAGTTTACGCGGCGCTATTGCTGGCCGACGCAGGCCAAATCGACACCGCAAAGGATTACGTGACCGCTGCGGACGACGAGATTTATCCGGAAGAAAAATTAGTGCTCGACGAGGCGAAAGCAAAAATCGCCAGAGTATCTGCAGCTCCGCCGCCAGCAGTTTCACCAGTTTTTGCCCAACCGAGTCCAATGCCAGCGGCTTCGCCACGTTGAACGTTAAGTTCGATCCATTGTAACGTTGTAACGAATCACACGGGCTTGCCCTGCGCCTTTTCCTCTCTCGCGATCGCCCTTGTCCAATGCGCAATATCCTTGGCATTCATATGGACACGTTGCTGCAGTCTCGCATCGCGAAATCCCCGCTCGTGAATGTCCATGAGATATTGCTTTCGCGAAAGCAGCGTGCCGCGACAAATGCGGTCAGCTCCGGCAGTGCGCTTCTCGTTTTGCAACCGCCCAATCAAATCGTCCATGATTGCGGCGGGAATTTTATCGCGCTCGCTCGGATAAATGTAACCGAACAACACCAAATGACTGAGCAACACTGGCCAGTCCGGACCGAAGCGACGAACCAGGTGCGCCCAGTCGAGTTTCTCTGCGCAACTTTGAAGGATGTGCGCAATGTCGGCGCCGTCGAACCGTTCGCGTTCCATAATGTACGCCTTCATCCAAATCATTTCCTCTGGCGCACAAAGCTTCACCGACAAGCCAAGGAACTCGTGACCATGCGCCCGCTCGAACCATGAGTCATCCACTTCGCACAATCCGTTTCCGGCGCGAAAAATCATATCAACATGATCGCGGCCGCGGCTGGCTTTGGCGAGCCAATGCGGAAAAGTCTTTTTCGTCTTGTAGCCCGCGCGCTTAAGTGCGTCGAGGGCCAAATCGACATGCTGCGGTCGCAAGTATAGATCGAAGTCTTTTGTCTGACGCGAGACGCCTGCGTAAACTTCCACTACGTAAGCGCCGCCGATCAAAAACGGAATGTCCGTATCCTGCAATGCGACCACTGATCTGCGATGAAGGCGATCGCTTTTGTCTTTCCTTCTCTTAGCTGCTGCCCTCGTTGGCGTCATCACCCATCATAACGCAACTAAAGCGCGTGACACGCGCATGGAGGAGTAAGTTCCCGCGAACCCGTTCAAGGCTTCGCAACGCTTTCCTGCTCCGAAACGTCCATTGAAGCGAGCGATTACGTTTCTCAAAGAGAATGGCTAAGCGAGCGCTACGAATCGCTGCGACCGCGGACCTTCATTACGGTAAACACTCGCGTGGCACGCTGCATGAGGCATTCGCCGAGATTTCAAGCAGCGCTGATATCCTGTTGCTTTGCGGCGACCTCACCGATTATGGACTTCCTGAGGAAGCTGAGGCACTCATTGCTGATATTCGATCTGCCGTGAAAATCCCGATGCTTGCAGTGCTTGGTAATCACGATTTCGAATCAGGAAAACCGGAATTGGTTGGCAAGGTGCTCGATGACGCGGGAATCAATGTGCTCGATGGCGAAGCCATTGAAATCGCAGGAGTCGGCTTTGCCGGCGTCGCTGGTTTCGGGGGCGGTTTCGGCCGGCGGATGTTAAACGCATGGGGCGAACCGCTCATCAAACAGTTCGTGCAAGAATCAATTAGTCACGCCGTACGGCTGGAACAGGCGCTCGCTAAGTTGCAAACAGAACAGCGAATCGTAGTGCTACATTACTCTCCTATTCGGGCCACGCTGGAAGGAGAAGATCCTGAGATTTTTGCTTTTCTCGGTTCCAGCAGGTTGGAAGAGCCGATCAACCGGTTCCGGGTCAACGCAGTATTTCACGGGCACGCCCACAACGGAATTCTCGAAGGAAAAACTTCGACGGGCATTCCCGTTTATAACGTCTCTGCGCCGGCACTTCGTAAAACCGGCAAACCTTACCGCATTGTCGAGGTGTAGGGCGTCTGTGTCAGACGCCAATCGATCCGAGCGGTTTCTCACTCATAACGCGCCATGCTTCTACATCGGCGCGGTTTCGTGTCGGGGAAACGCATCGGACAGCTTTCAATGAATCAAACGTCACTTCCGGAAACGGCACTTCAATTGAGCGGGCCAAATGGCGCCGTGTTTGCACCGACATCCTCTTATAAATCAAGCTTAAGTGCGGCTTGAGATCGTAACCGGACGGATTTTGTGCGGCGCCACGAATGGCTTGATTAAGCTGCCGCAATTTCGAGTTCAGCCCGAATTCGACAAAGAGTGTTTTGATAAATTCATCGGAATGGCTGACCTCGAGCGCTTGGAGCGCGATGGGCTCGCAATCTCGAGCGGCCTTTGAAAGTGTTGCATTAACTGCATCTGTGCTATCCGCTCCGACGTAAATCGTCACGTGCGGCCCGAAAACAGGCGCATCATATCGGCGCGCGAGATCGTTAATCAAATCCTGAAAGAAGCGGCGCGCCGGCTCAGCCGGTATGAGCCAGTGAGCAATAACAGTTCGTCTAGACACGGGCAGGGCGCAGAACAATCTGCGGTTAACTCCACTTCTGCAATTCAACAATATTTCCTTCAGGATCTCGCGCATACACGACTCGAAGAACCCCGACGTCATCTACTTCTGTGGTAACCGTGTTTCCGACTGTGCTGCCGCCAGCCGCAATCACTGCCCGCAACGCCTCGTCTACATCGTCCACGGCAAACGCGATGTGACCGAACCCGCACTGGTTCGCGGACGGCAGTTCGGGCTCGACCAATTGGTTATAGCTGAAAATCTCAAGCGTTGGACCATCATCGCCGTAACCGGGCAATTGCAGATGAACGCCGCTAAGATGCGCGTTCCGAAGCGAAGTCAATTGATCCAGCCAGGCGCCAGACATATCGCGCTCCGGACGCTTGGGCTCACATCCGAAGACTTCGGAATAGAATCGAACCAGTCTTTTCCAATCTCTGGCAATCAGATTTGTGTGAACGTATTCGGCGCGGATTGGCATTATCGCCTCCTTTGCTAAAGTCTTTCAGATACTAGCGCGTGATCTTCCTTTATGCCGACCAATGTTCTTGGAACTGAACTGAAATGTTGTTGTCGGGATCCGATGACTGGATTTTACCGGGACGGATTTTGTCGAACGGGCCCTGAAGACCTTGGTCTTCATACGGTCTGCGTGAAAGTCACGCAGGAATTTCTCGATTTCTCGATGCTCGATGGAAACGACCTTATCACGCCGCATCTGGAATGGGGCTTCCCCGGACTGAAGCCGGGTGACAAATGGTGCGTGTGCGTGACGCGCTGGAAAAGCGCTCTGGATCACAATCGCGCGGCTCCGATTGACCTTGAAGCCACGCATGCCTCCGCTCTCGAGTTCGTCACGCTGGAAGAACTAAAGGCGCACGCGCTCTCACAGTAGCGTGCGCGGTTGAATTAGAGTCCGTTTGCCGCCACGCTAACGCCGAATTGAAACTGCCGTTTAGTCTTTTTCTGGCGCTGCGCTACCTGAAACCAAAGCGCACGTTTCTCTCGATTATCACACTGATCTCAATTCTCGGCGTGATGCTGGGCGTAACAGTGCTGATCCTGGTGATTTCTGTCATGACCGGGTTCGATCGTGAGCTGCGTCAGAAAGTGATCGATTTCGATGCACACATTCTCGTGAGCACGGAGGACGTGTTGCGCGACTGGCGAACACTCAAAACAAAAATCGACAACACGCCCGGCGTGGTTGCGACGGCTCCCTACATCCAGGGACCGGTGATCGTCGAATTTCAAAACAAGCGAGTCGCCCCAATGATTCGCGGTGTCGATCCCGCAGAAGAAGAGAAGGTCATCCCTCTGAGAAAATTCATCAAATACGGCAATCTCAATCTGGAAGGCGAATCGACCGTACTTGGGATTGAGCTTGCGCGAAAACTGCAGGTAAACGTTGGGGACAAAATCACAGTCTATTCGCCGGGCAATCTTGGACAGATTCTCGATGGCATTAAAAAATTGGAAAATGCCCAGGGGGAGGAAGAAAAAAAAGCGATCGATCAATTGCGCGACGTAATCCTGCCGAAAGAACTGACCGTTACCGGTATTTTTGAGACAGGTCATTACCTGCACGATTCGGAGTTTCTGCTAGTGCCGATCTATGTCGGACAGGAGTTATACGGACTGGGAGACGGATTGCACGGCATTACCGTCAGGACTGAGAACCCCTACGGCGCTGAGCGCGTGAAACAAGCAATCGAACGATTTCTTGAGCCACCGCAATACGCGCAAACCTGGATCGACATGAACAGCCAGTTTTTCGAAGCAGTGCGGCTCGAGCGCACTGTGATGTTTTTCCTGTTGTTCTTCATCGTGGTCGTTGCGGCCTTCGGAATCATGAGCACGCTCATTACGGTAACGGTTCAAAAGCGGCGGGAGATCGGAATCGTGAAAGCGCTCGGGGCAAACATTGCCCAAATCATCTGGGTCTTTCTTGGCCAGGGAACAATCGTTGGGCTCTTTGGAACTCTGACGGGGCTAGGACTTGGAATGACGTTGATCCGTTACCGCAACGAGTTCAGTCACTGGCTCGCATCGACATTGCACATCGAGATTTTCCCGCGCGAAGTCTATCAATTTTCATCGATTCCCGCGGAAGTGATTCCGCGAGATGTCGCTATCATTTGTATCAGCGCATTTTTTATTTGCTCGATTGCCGCGCTCATTCCGGCGTACTTCGCCGCGCGCCTCGATCCGGTTAAAGCGCTGCGTTATGAATGATTTTGCGTCCTGCTCCTGCTCGTGTTCTTGCTCATAATCGAGTTTAGAAAGATATCCAATACTTGAGCAGCATAACCATATCCCTCCGGCCATTCGCTTTGACGCGGGCCAGCCACATTAAGGATCTCGATGTTGTTCTCGCAGACAAAATCGGCGATCAACTGCGCGGCCTTTTCAGTGGAAATGTTGGAGGCATCGATCAGTTCGTGCGGCCGTCGTTGCTCAACGCAGAAATGAAGCGTTTGTTCAGTTCCGCCACTCAGTTTTCCAGGGTAAATGATAATAGTCCCATCGGAATCTTTGACATTCTGCAAAGTTCGCTTAGTCGATCCACCGTTTTCCAACTCCTTAACTGGATAGCGATCCGGAATCCTACCGGATTCATCGAGACGTCCAGTTGGACACCAACCGCCGGATTCGATTCCATGTCTTGGCGCGGCATCGAGAGCTGCGCGATCCACACCCGTTTGTCCGCCCGAAATGATTTTCACTGCCTTCGGTGCATTTAGTCGCCGGTAGGAACAATGTCCGCACGTTCCACCATCAAGATCACCGTTCGTCCAGGCGCGCGTGTGCGATGGCGCACACCTTTAGGCACAACGAAGCCCTGCCTCGGCGCAAGGTCGATAACGCGATCTTCAAGGTCGATCAGGAAATGTCCATCGAGCACGAAAAAGAATTCATCGATATCTTTATGTTCGTGCCAATGATATTCGCCTTCGATCACAGCCAGCCTGACGACCGAGTCGTTCACCTTGCAGAGCGTCTGGTTATACCACTTGTCGGTGCAGGCATCGGCGAATTTCTGCACATCGATAAGCTCAAGCGGTCCGTGCAAAATGTTGAGGTAAGTCTTGTACGGAAAATCTTGCGCTGCTTTGTTTGGATCCATGATTGGAATTTGGATACAAAGCAGGCCCCGAGCAAAAGATTCTCCTTCAGACGAGTGTGGAATACTCGTCTTCTGTCATTCCGAGCGAAGTCGAGGAATGGAACGACCCGGATGAGCGACATAGACGGTGGCGCCGCGAGGGTAGCGGCGAGAGAGTCGGGAGACGAACGAATCATCTCTGGATTTTTCTTTGCATGCCAGTGAATGGAGAGATGTCTCGACGGAGCCTGTCCTGAGCAAAGTCGAAGGGCTCGACATGACAATTGATTACTCTTCGCCATCGAAATAATCAGTTTCTTGGCCCTTTACGACGACGCGATCCGCTGCCGATGACTTGTTCACTTTCCACTTGCCACTATCCGGGTAGTAGTTCGATTCGCCAATTGGGTTATCTGCGATTACGTAATAGACGAGGTCTTCCTGCCCGGAGTTACTCAATTGATGCGGTTCGTCCGGGCCAAAAACGAACGCATCTCCAGGCACGACCTCCGTCGTTCCATCCTTGTGACGAACGCTCCCTTTTCCAGAGACCACTAAGTAGAGCTCCCATTGCGCCGAATGCGCGTGATAAGGAAAAGCTCGTTTCCCGGAAGGCACTCGATTCCATTCCAAATCAAATGGATGACGCTTGGACAAATCAAGCGAAGTCGGTTCGCGTCCGAGCGCTTCGGAAATTCCTTTGAACGACACGGCATATTTTCCGCCTCGCGATTGCCACGGGTCTTCCTTGATTTCGTTTAGATTTACTTTGCGCATAACTGCCTGAACCGGCATCGGGTTCATTCTTCACCATCGAAATAGTCAGTCTTCGTCCCTTTCACGACGACTTCGTCCCGTCCATCTGTTGTCACCGCCCATTTTCCGCTGTCAGGATAATAACAAGAATCACCCGTGGTGCCGCCGCTACGCGGGTTATCGGCGATCACGTAATAAACAAAGTCCTCATCGCTCGCATTCCAAAGCTGGTGCGCTTCACCTGGCTGAAACAAAAATGCGTCGCCCGGTCCCACTTCAATTGTCCCATCCTTGTCGCGGACGCTGCCGCGGCCGGAAACGACGAGATAAAGCTCCGACTCTGCAGCATGCGCGTGATAGGGACAAAGGAATTTGCCTTTTGGAATTCGGACCAGCGTGAGGTCAAACGGATGCCGCTTTGACAGATCGAGCGACTCCGGCTCGCGCCCGAGCGCGATGGAAATATGTTTCATGAATCGCCCGAACTTTCCTTTCGGCGATTTTCGTTCCTGCTCCGGAATATCTTTGAGATTTGCTTTGCGCACGTGAGAATTTTCAATCTATCCAGACGAGAGTCGCCTTCTAGCCGCAATCGAAAAAACTGCTATCCCAGCCCAAATCACGTTCACAAAAGACGAAGGATATGCGCGATAAAAGATCGTGTTAGCAACCAAGAAAAGGCTGCCGATGATGTTGAGGAGTTGGTACGCAGTTGAGTCTGCCTCCAATTTTTTAGAGGAAACCATCGCGTAAGCCACCAGGAGAAAGGCTGCTCCCGTCCATCCAGTCGCATCGAACCATATGTGATTGTTCATGCTCAAAAATTGTTTTCCGTGTGAACCCTAAATATTCCACTTCGTCGGCAGTTTTTGTTTCAGTTTCTCGACCTGTTCGAAGAGGTCGCCGAGTTTGTCCACGCGAACAAGGACTTGATCTGAACGGAATTTCAACAGCTCGGCTTTTTTCTTTTTCAGGCAATTTTCAACCTCCTGCCAGGTGACTGGAGTTGAAACGGTCGGTTCTTCTCTGGCACGGAGTGAATAGACACAAATGGTGGTTTTGTGTTCGTCGTTCTGGCTCCAATCGACGAACACTTTGCCTTTGCGCACGGCCTTAGACATATTCGAGGTGACCAAGTTCGCATGCTCGTGCTCCAGATATTGAGCGAGAGAGCGCGACAAATTCTTGGTTTGATCGTAGGTCACCGAAGTATTCAGCGGCACGTAAACTTGCAGTCCCTTGGATCCGCTCGTTTTTGCGAACGATTTAAGTTTCATTTTGGCTAACAAATCGCGAAGCCATAGGCCCACATGGCAGCATTGGACGATGTGGGCAGGCGCCCCGGGATCAAGATCGAACACCATCATCGTCGGGCGGTCGAGGTCGTCTTTGCGTGACAGCGATGTGTGGAGCTCTAGATCTGCGAGGTTTGCAGCCCACACGAGCGTCGGCAAATCGTTGGCGAGGCAATAATTCATCGTACGTTGGTTACCTTCACTCCACACCTTTGCTGTCTGGACCCATTTCGGGCGATGTGACGGACAGTTCTTTTCGTAGAAAAATTCGCCGTCCACACCGTCGGGGTACCGTTTCATGGTGAGCGGACGATCCCTTAGATGCGGCAAAAGGACTGGCGCGATGCGGATGTAGTAATCGATCACCTGCCCCTTCGTGAATCCGGCTTTGGGATAAAGCACCTTCTCGAGATTCGATACCTGAATCTTGCGATCTTCGACAATTAGCTCGGCTTTTTGAGACATTGATTTAGGCAAACGTCCAACGCCCAACGCCCAAGGTCCAACGTTGAATTGAGAAAAGCATCAGGCGAAGAACCTCTCGGGAGGCAGCAGAGGCTGTGGTTTGCAAATGCGCGCCACACAATGCTCCCAGCTTTCGTGTCCGCTAAGAATTTCAATCTCCACCCGCAAAAAATAAATGGGCACTTTTAGTTTACCGTCGGGCAAACGCGGCATGCGCACCGAATCTTTTTCAGTTGTCACAATCATCTCCAGGTCGCGTCGGATACAACGTTTGATGAAACTGATTAGCTCCGCTTCGGTATAGTAGTGGTGATCGATGTAACGCTTGGCCAGGTCGACGTGCGCGCCGAGCTTTTCCAGTGCGCCTTCGAAGCTTTCGGGCGCGGCGATGGCGCTGATCGAACCGACAAAAGTGTCACGCAAGCGCTCCAGTGGCACTTTTTCGCCAGTGAAAACATTCTGCAGGTAGAGCGGCTTGTGCGCGCATTCGATAATCTCCGCGGTGCGATTGTAACGGCGAATCCGTTTCACAAGTACGTCGTTGGATTCCCCTGTGCTTTTCGTGATAAAGATGTAACTGGCGCGTCGAAGGTTTCGTGGCGCCTCACGCAGCGTGCCACGCGGAAGAAGAAATTCATTGCCGAACGGCGCCTGCCGATCCACAAGCACGATGTCCAGCCGATGTTTGAGATGGAGATACTGCAAGCCGTCGTCCAGCAGGAGGGTATCGACTTTCCATTTGTCGATGGCAAGCAGACCGCTTTTGACGCGATCTTTGTCCACGAGAACGATCACGTTCTTCAAGTTGTGCGCCAGCATGTACGGCTCATCACCAGCTGTACGCGAATCAAGCAAGAGCGAAGTGCCATCGGAGACAATCCGCGGAGGATCAGGATTTCCGTTGTAGAGGCGACTTAGCAAGCTTCGTCTGCGCGGCATGCTTTTGTAGCCGCGACTGAGAATCGCCACCCGGCGCCCGCCTGTCTGCAGCGCGCGGGCAATCTTTTCCACAATAGGCGTTTTGCCTGTACCTCCCACAGTTAGGTTGCCCACGCTAATCACGAGAACGCCAAGCGCGCGCTCGCGAAAAATTCTTTTGCGATAAAAATAAAGCCGCATTTGTACGAGCCGATCGTAAGCGAACGAGAGCGCGTAGAGGATTCCCCGCAAAATCGAGGCGCGAACGCCATGACGGCGCTCGAGCACAACGTCGATTCCAAACTGTTCCAGGTTTTCAAGCCGCCGGCCCATGGCAAATGGTCAGTGATCCCTGATCGGTGATCGGATAATACGCGCGCCTTGGTTATCGGCACGCGTGACGATTGTACGCGACAGTGACGACCGGGCGGCACGCTTCATCGCCGCAGCAACCCGATCTGGCTGTTGCAACGTGATCGCGCAGATTGTCGAGCCGCTGCCGCTAAGGAAAGCGCCAAGCGCACCTGCTTTTTCGGCACCGGCGATGACCCCTGGAAGAAACGAAATCAGTTTTCCCCGAAACGGCTGATGCAAATAATCTGCAAAAGCGCCGCGCAGTTTTTGGTAATCTTTTGAGGCGAAGGCAGCGGCAATCGCACACGCATTTGCACAATTTGCAACCGCGGCGGCATGCGAAATTTTCGATGGCAGAAGCTTTCGCGCGATCGAAGTTCGAATTTCAAGGTCTGGAACCAGTAAAACGAAGTACAAACGCGGGGAAACTTCGAAGCGTTGAAACATAGGGACGCCGCGCTGTCCCAAACGTCCGCCAGTCACACGGACTCGTCCCGTGACGAGCTTTTGGGAGTCGACGCAGCGCACCGAACTTGCCACTACCGTAAACCCACCAAAAGCTGCCGGTGCAGCGTTATCAGGGTGACCTTCCAAGTCAGCGCACAATTGGAAAATCGTCAGTCGGCCGAGCGGATTGCCACTGAGCTGGTTGAGCGCATACAAAATACCGAGGCGAATGGTTGCACTGCTGCCAAGGCCACGCGAACGCGGAATTTTTTCTACGATCGAAAAAGAAAACGGAAAGGCGCGGCGACGTGCCTGTTTGAAAAACCGGCCGGCTGCCTGCGAGACAATTTGAGGATGGGGTTGTTCGCGCGATCGACAGCGAGTAACTGTTACGCTGTTATAAATGCGCAGTGCGACACCGAGGCAATCGAAACCAGGACCGAGATTCGAGGTGCTCGCCGGAACGCGAACGGTAACTTGCTGCATTCGGAGACGGAGTGTAGCGACGCCCGGCTTCAGCGGCAACCGATCCGTTAGGCCATGCCGAATCGAAAGTATGCCCGTAGGTACGGCTAACGAAAATGAGTCCTGGCTGGATTGATGCAAGCTTGTTTCGCGATTTCCAAGCCGAGGGGACGGCCGCGCATCGGCTCTGCACAATGGAGGATGGCTGGGTGGAGCGCTTCGGGCACGACATTCTCATCTCGTTCAAGCGAGTCCTGGTTCGCGAGCGGCTCATTCAGGAATTGAAGGAATGGGCAGATGGTATCCCTTTCAAGTTTGAACGCATTTTCGCCCGATTCGTTCCTCGAAAAAGTGAACAACGCGAACCGCCTCGGCTCATATGTGGGAACCCGACTGAAAATCTACAGACGATCGCTACCGAGCGACGTTTGAAATTTGGGATCGACTTCGGCGCGGGCTTCTCCGTGGGCCTATTTCCAGATCAGAGAGAAAATCGCAGCTTTGTCCGTCACATCGCGCCCAAGCGCCTGTTGAACTGCTTTGCCTATACCTGCTCCTTTTCTGTGAGCGCGGGCTACGTCGGAGCAACAACTCTCAACATCGACCTTTCCAAAAAATCTCTGGCACGCGGACGCGAAAATTTTGCGCTGAATAGCCTTTCCACTACGGGTCATCGCTTCATCAACGATGATGTGATGGCGGTATTACCGCGGTTAGCGGGGAAAGGTGAGAAATTTGACGTCATCATTCTCGATCCGCCAACTTTTTCGCGCTCACCTGGAGGAAAAACCTTTCACGTCGAAGACGATTTCGAAAAATTACTGGTTGATTCCCTCGAACTGACAGAACGAAGCAGCCATGTTCTAGTCTCGACTAATTGCTCTACATTAGGTGAGCATGCGTTGGAAGTGATGGCCCGCTACGGACTCAAGGCAGCACGCCGCGCCGGCACACTGCGCCGATCGCCTCCACTGCCTGATTTCCCACCCGGCACAGGTGCAAGCTCGATTTGGCTGACCTTGCGCTGACAGCTCGATGCGCGCAGGACAGGATCAGAATCCGAATCATTAAACGAAATGGACCGATCAACTGCTGAAGTCGCCGCTGAATTTCCGGAACGCGGACTGCATTGGGTGAAAGAACAGGTCGAGACAGCTCTGAGCGAAACTGAGAATTACATTCGCGAAAAACCGGCACAGTCACTTCTGTGCGCGTTTATGGCCGGCTACATTTTGAACCGGCTGCCGCTGGGCCGAATTCTGGGTGGTCTTTTTCGATTGCTCGTTGTGGCATTGAGGCCCGCTATTCTGATTTACGGTGCCGCCAAGCTGTATCAGGCGGCGCAGGAAGAAGAATGATGCTGTAAGCGGAACCGGCTGCGGCAAGCGCTGAGCTCCTGATCGGCGTTTGACACAGACGCCGCTACATCAGGCCTCCAAGGTGAAACCAATCTTGAGTGTCACCTGCCAATGACCGACCTTGCCGTTTTCGATGTATCCGCGTGTCTCAGTCACCTCAAACCACCGCATATTACGGACGGTTTTCTCGGCGCGTGCCAGCGCATTCGTTATTGCGTCTTCAAATCCGTTCGGCGAAGAGCCGACGACCTCAATCTTTTTGTAAACATGGTCAGACATGGGCCCATTATTTCCTGAGAGCGTCGGGAAAAACAATAAAAAGGCGAGTCTCACCTGGCACGGAGATCTTGTCGGTGGGAGCCGGCGGGCGGCCTCGCTTGCCGAGTCGCAAGCAAATTTGCTTTACAAACCCATTGTAATTTCGGCAGCCTCGCCGCGTGGGGAAATCGCTGGCGATCTCAGTATCACTGCTGCTGACTGCTCTTTCCTGCCTGCGCGCTCAGGACCAAGAGCGCAAGCTCGTCGATCGCCTGCTGAGGCCGGACATGACTCTGCAAAGCAGCGAACAGAAGAAGAAATTCATCGCTGATGGCACATCAATAAACAAGAAGGCGAGGGTCGGTACGTTTTACGTCGAGAAAAAATCTAAGTCGAAAACGTTTTTCGGAACACGTGAACTCTCGACGCAGGAGTTCACTTCCCAGCCTTTCCACGGTAGCCGCAGCGCATTTCAGAATTCATCGCAGCAAGCCGCGGGAAATTCTCGACTTGCTTATCCCACTCAATCAGCCCGCGGACCTCGTGACGCCCCTCAATCCGACAAAAAGGTTGCTAGCCACGCATACGCAGAGAACCGACCTTTTCTGGATCAGGGTAAGAGCCAAAAGTCGCTCAACCGGCAAAACGCACCGCTCACGATCGACCAAGTGCGCGAGTTGCTGAACAAAAACAAGTAGCGCGCGGGCCGGGCGCGCTATTGTTGATCATGCAACCGGATGAAGTTCTGGCGTTGCTAAAGCAAGGCGCCGCGCAACTCATCGACGAAAAAGAACTGCGCGAAAAACTCGCCCTTGGCCGGCCGTTGCGTGTGAAATTAGGTGTCGATCCAACCACCTCCGACATTCACCTTGGGCACACAATTGTTTTGCGAAAACTGCGGCAGTTTCAAGACCTGGGGCACCAAGCAATTCTAATCATCGGCGATTTCACGGGAATGATTGGCGACCCGAGTGGTCGATCTGTGACAAGGCCACAATTGACGCACGATGACGTCCAAGCGAATGCGGCGACTTACCGCGAGCAGGCTTTTAAGATTCTCGATCCGGAGCGAACAGAAACCGTCTGCAACGGCGACTGGTTTCGAGCCATGTCGTTTGAAGATGTTATTCGACTCAATAGCCGGGTGACGTTGCAGCAAATGTTGCAGCGCGAAGACTTCAAGACGCGAATCGATAACGAGCAATCGATTCGCGCTCACGAAATTCAATATCCAATCATGCAGGGCTGGGATTCGGTAATGGTAAAGGCTGACGTGGAACTTGGGGGAACGGACCAGCTCTTCAACATCCTAATCGGGCGCGATTTCCAAAAAGAGGAAGGGTTGCCGCAGCAGGTTGTTTTTCTGCTCCCGATTCTCGAGGGGTTGGATGGCTCCAGGAAAATGAGTAAGAGCCTCGGCAACTTTGTCGGAATTAACGAACCGGCCTCGGAGATGTTCGGGAAACTGATGAGCATCTCAGACGCTTTGATGGCGCGATATTATGACTTGCTCCTGGGACGCACTCCACCAGTTGAAGTGCATCCGCTCGAAGCCAAGAAGCAGCTCGCGTTCGAGATTGTTCAGACGTACCACTCGCCTGCTGTTGCTCAAAAAGCGCTCAATGAATGGAATACTCGCTTTAGCAAGCGCGATTTGGAACACGCCGATCTGCCTGCATTCTCAGTGATTTCAGCAGAGGGTCTACCAGCGGTGGCGCTCGTCTCGAAGATTTATCGGGAAGTATTCAATCTGGAAAAATCGCGCAGCGAAGCCTCGCGGCTGATTAAACAGGGAAGCGTAGAAATCGACGGAGCGAAAATTCGCGACCCTAAAGCCACACTTACCCTTAAGTCAGGTCAAACTCTTCGCCTCGATAGAAAACACGCCGTGCGGGTGCACTGATCGACAGCACGCGCAACGCGGCGCGAACGGCACTCCACTGTTTCAGACACTGGCTTTGTCAGGCGGTGGCCGTTTGGAACATCGGCAGAACGCGCGCATGATCCAGGTAACTGGCAGCGATGCCTTCAAAGTGCGCACGGATACTGCGCAGTTCGGCGGTGACAAAATTGTCGACAAAATGCAAGCGCCGATCCAGCCAGGCAAACAGCTTATTCTTGATGTCGTAGTGAACCGCTAGCGTGACTTCGGTGCAATTTGGCCGAATCTCAGCAAAATCAACGATGCCCATCAGCGCAATATTTCCGCCGACGGACTCGAACGCGTATTGGTCAGATGAGTCGCTCTCCACCGACAGGAGGACTGTATGGGCTTCAAAGCCCAACGGGCCTCGGAAGCTGAAATCGACCGTCTTGGACGAAGTCACAGTTGCCCGTGTGACCATCAGAAACTGCCGCCGATACGACTGAATGCTGGCAAGACGTGCTTTGCACTCTGCCACCGGTTGACTCATGTGTAAGGTTTTTTGTAAGAGCATAAAAATAAACGATTTTTTGGGATAAAGAGAGCAACAGGGATGCCAATCTCATTTCCCAGTAGGAGCGCACACAGAATCCCGAGGAAAGTGTTCGTTTTTTTTACAACTCTGTATCGACACGACACGCTAGGAGTCGATCGTCGAATCCAGCATAAGTCGCCAGTCAGCAGGCAATTCCGTAAGGTTTTCCCCTAGTCCGCAGAGCACTGGAACATCCAGAATTTTTCTGAGAATATCGGCATTGGTCAGAGCCGCTATGTCGCCCGTATCTTGCGCGTTGTTCAATACAAGCCCCACACAACGGAGTCCGTCTCCCACAACGCTTTGGACAGTGAGCGCCGCGTGATTGAGACAACCGAGTCGATTGTATGCGACCGCTAGGACTGGCAGCTCCATCGCCACAGCCAGGTCACTGATGAAATAATCAGGACGAATCGGTACCATCCAGCCGCCTGCCCCTTCGACGATGACGTGTTCAACCCGGTTCTGAAGAGCATGAAAAGCAGCGAGGATATCTTCGATATGGATATTCGTTTTCTCAACCAGGCTGCCCACGATAGGCGCCGCAGGCGTTTTTAACCAAACCGGATTGATATCTTCGATTGTCAGACCGTCACAACCAGCGGCTAGTAGAAGCTCCGCATCCCGACGGTCTCCGCAGCAGATCGGTTTCATTCCGGCACAGGACGCGCCCGATGCGCGCAATAGCTGCAAAAGCCGGGTGGCAGTATACGTCTTGCCTACACCCGTGTCCGTCCCGGTGACGAACAGGCTCACGCAACCTGCTTTACGCGCTCTGATCTGCGCGCCGCGCGACTCGCGCTGATACTTTGCACCATTGACCGGAAGATCTTCGCACCATCCATACTGCCAAGTCGCGCATCCGATGCACGATCAGGATGAGGCATGAGTCCAAACACGTTTCGCTCGCGACTGCAGACGCCTGCGATGTTTTCGATCGACCCATTTGGATTTGCTTCCGGCACAATGCAACCTTTGTTGTCAGTGTAACGCAAAATCACTTGTCGATTTGCGTTCAGCTCGCGCATTGTCGCTGCGTCTGCGAAGAAACAGCCTTCGCCGTGCGCTACCGGCAGTCGGAGAAGTGTCCCCTTTGGGCAACCGTGAGTGAATGGTGAGTCATCCACTTCCACGCGGGTATTGACCATATCACACACGAAACGCAGCGAACGATTGCGAACCAGCGCGCCCGGCAGCAGACCGGCCTCGCATAAAACTTGGAATCCGTTACACGTCCCGAGGACAAGCTTCCCAGCGCGTGCCTCACTAATCACCGCCTTCATGATCGGTGAAAAGCGAGCAATGGCGCCGCAACGCAGGTAATCGCCGTATGCAAAGCCACCCGGCAGCACAATTGCGTCAAAATCGTCCAGGGAGGTTTCCTTGTGCCAAACGTATTCGGCGTGCAATCCGTCGAGTCCATTAATTGCCGCAAAACAATCCTGATCGCAATTTGAACCGGGAAACTGAATAACCGCGAATCTCATCATCAATTCAGTGCGCGGCAGCGCGCTGCTCCGCGTGATAATCATTGACGACCAGGCAAGCGTGAACAACGCCCGGAATCCAGCCCAGCAACGTCAAAACGAGGCTGAGAAAGAAACTGGCGATGCGACCTGTCAACAGCACCGCAAGCGGTGGCAACACAACGCAGAAAAAATATCGCAGCGCCTTCATTTTCCTTTCCTCGCCTTTGGTTTGCGCAGTTGAGCGTTGGGCGTTTTCTTGTCCTCTTCGTCCTCCGCTTTTTTCAACTGGTAATCTTCAATCACCGGATTTGAAAGCAAATCGCGACAGAGACCGCGCAATCGCGTTTCAAGATCACCATTTTGCCCATCGATATCTATCTCCATGTATTTCCCAATTCTAACGCTGCGGACTTCCGGCATGCCCAGGTGCCGCATGGCATCACGCACTGCATTACCCTGAGGATCGAGCACCACAGCCTTCGGCATGACGATGACCTTTGCTTTCACTTCTTCACCATATTTGCCTGCGTCGTGCGAACAAGCGCAATTCAAAAACGGGATTACTTCAAAACAACGACATCCAACGCTCCTTGGCGGCGAAGCACATTGACCCCGACGTCTCCTGCGTCGTGTCTGGTAAGCAAAAGATCCGCGCGCCCGTCTGCTACCTTTAATCCGCGGATCGTCACCTGTTGGAGGAAACGCGGTAAGACCGGCTTCGAGAACGTCAGTCTTCGTTCCGAAGCCGAAACGCTCAGGCCCAGGCAAGCTTCCAGCAGAAGAAACACAGCGGCCGACGCCCAGGATTGTGGAGCACAAGCTACAGGATACAACGTCGGGGCTTCACCGGGGCGTCTGGGGAAACCGCAAAACAGTTCGGGGAGACGGTGCAGATCAAAGAACAGGCTCGCATCGAGCAGACCAGCGAGGACGATCGCTGCCGATTCTTTCAGATCGTAGCGGGCGAACCCGGCGGCGATTAACGAGTTGTCATGGGGCCAGACCGATCCGTTGTGATACGACATCGGATTGTAACGCGCCTCGCTGGTAGCGACTGTCCGAATTCCCCAGCCGGAGAAGGACGTTTCATGTGTCAGTGTCGCAGCAATACGACGCGCATGCTCTGCGGATGCGATTCCGGCAAAAAGGCAATGACCCGCGTTCGACGTTCGTACCCTGCAGGGTTGCTTCCTGCCATCGAGCGCAAGCGCGTAGGTGGAAAGCTCATCACACCAGAAACTCTCTTCGAATCGTTGGAGGAGGGTTTTGGCTTGCTTCGACAAATCACGCGCCCGTGCATCATCGCCGAAGAGCTCAGCCAATCCGGCCGCCGCCATCTTCGCAGCGTAAACGTAGCCTTGCACTTCGCACAGCGCGATCGGTCCCTCGGCAGAAGTGCCGTCCGCGTGGAAAACTGCGTCGTGAGAGTCCTTCCAGCCTTGATGAACAAGCCCAAGTTTCGATCTGCGAGTATATTCCACAAAGCCGTCGCCATCGATGTCGCCATAATGATCGATCCATGCGAGCGCCCGCTCCACGTTCGGCCAAATTAACTCGACAAATGCGCGGTCACCGGTACGCCTGTAGTACGCGCCGGCAAGAATGATGAAAAGTGGGGTTGCGTCGATCGTTCCGTAATAACGCTTGAATGGAATCTCGCCCAGGACGGCCATCTCGCCCGCGCGTGTCTCGTGAAGGATTTTGCCTGGTTGTGCATCTTGCTCGGCGTTCTCTGCATCCGCTTGCGTAGCAGCCAGGTACGCCAGAACGCCGCGCGCGAGGGTGGGATCGAACCACATGCACTGGAGCGCGGTAATAATTCCGTCTCGCCCAAATTCCGTGCTAAACCACGGAACACCAGCGTAAGGATACGGCCCATACGGAGTTTCGGTCCGCATCATTTCAAGATCGGCGAGCGAGCGATGCAACCAATCGTTGAATTGCTCATTTGAGGTAAAAATCAGAGGCTGCCGGGAATGCGCCAATTCCAACGCGGTCGCCGCCTCCTGGACGACCCTTTCATAACAAGGCTTGATCTGCCCTCGTGAGCCAGCATCCACTTCGCATGCGATTACCCATCGATAACTGGCGTCCTCGCCAGGCTCGAGCCGAATTTGGTAGTTGGCCGCAGATTCGCTTAACCGAGTGGGCGGCGGATCGAAAACGATTCGCGTTCGACGAGGTCGTCCATCCAATCCCTCGTATGCGAGCACAACCTCATCCTGCGCAATTTTTGTCTCTAACCGGCGGCCGCGGCGCTCCCGCATCGTGCCTCGCAATTCGAAAATGTCAGCGAAATCGGCATCGAATTCGATCGAGAAAGAAAAATCCATTGCCGTCCGTCCGTAGTTATGAATTCGAAGCCGCTCCTGACACGTTCTCTTCCACAAAATCTTCGAGCGAAAGATGTGGATTATGCCTCGCGGGACCGCTGTCTCACCGTTGCGAAATACGTCCGGGTTTGTTGAATCCACCGCCAAAACAGCATTGTCTTCTCTGACGGTGGAACTAAGCAACAGGGGCCGATCTTTCCCAAGCTTCAACGTCAAGCGGGACAAAAATCGGGTGTCCTGATAGTATATGCCAAGTTCGCCGGTACCGAATGTGTCGATGTCGCCGAACCGATCGAACACCGCGAACGTGTCTCCCTGTTTGAGAACGCGGGTACGAACGTCGATGCGAGATGATGACGAGCGAATGTAAAACGCGTCCCGGACGCGGATAACTTCCCTGGCCATTACACGAGCACCTCCAACACGTTGTTCTGCCTGTTGTTGATTAGTCGCTTATAAACCCGCACGTAACTACTAGCTCACGAGCAATTATTGTCGCTTGCCTTTAGACTTCGCGAACAACGTCGGTCGGATTTTTATCTTCACGCAACCCAAGGAAAACCGGCGCACGGAGTTTCCGGTCGCGGGTCCACTCCGCAAATTTGATTTCGCAAACGAAAACTGGGGTTACCCAATGCATTTTGCGCATCATCGAAGGCGTGATGTCTTGAATCCACTGCCCATTTTGCTTTGATGGTAGATCGACAAAAGGGCAATGATCGCGCGCTTCTTTCTGAAATTTCTTGTACAAGATCGACAACGATTTTACAGTGAAGCCAGTGCCAACTTTGCCGGCGAAAGTGAGTTTCTTGTTCTCATAGTAACCAACGAGGATCGCACCGAAATATTTGCGAGACCCCTGCGGCGGCGTGTATCCGCCGATAACGAATTCCTGTTCGTTGACACATTTGAGCTTTATCCACGCGCCGCTTCTGCGCCCGGGTTCGTAAACAGAGTTACGTTGTTTGCCGATAATCCCTTCCAAGCCGCGGCGCTTTACCTCTTCGAGAAGTCGTTTGGCATCGCCGCCGATCGCGTCTGAGTAACGGATCGCGTCACTGGCGTCAGCGCAGAGTTTTTCCAAAGCGTTTTTGCGCGCCTCTAACGGCAGCGGAATCAGACTCTTGCCGTCGAGCTGGAGCAGATCGAAAGCGTAAAAATAAACTGGTGTCTTTCGCCCCTCCATCTCGCGTGCTTGCAGGAGTTGAAACGAAGAACGCCCCTCCTCGTCGAGCGCGACCACTTCGCCATCGATTACAAATTCACGGGCTGGCAAAGTTTTTATCGCTCCAACGATCTCGGGGAACCGCCCAGCCAATTCATTTTCATTTCGCGATAGCAGTGAAACTTTTTCGTCCCTTTTGACTCCGATCAGACGGATCCCGTCGAATTTGAGTTCGTAAATCCAATCGCCGGTCGCTGGTGGTTCCTCGACCAGCTTCGCTTTCATCGGCTCGCTGAAACGAGCTTTTGCCGAGGGTAAATTTGGTAGGGACGCTATTTTAGAGCGAGCGGTTCGGTCGACGCGCTTTGCGGCCGGCATGCGATGTGCCTGTCCTACAACCGCGTCTTTCGCCTTTTTTTTTATGGCGGCACGGACGCGCGCTTTGAATTGCGATGAGGAGCTCTCGTCTGCTTCGCGACCGGATTCCCACTCGGCATCGCGAGCTTCTGCGATTTGCTCCATTGTGCGTCCAGTTTTGACCGAATGGTTTTCCTTTTTTTTCGATATCGGTTTCGCATCGTCTCCCGTTTTCAGGATCAGCCACTGATTTTTTTCATCATCACGACCGCGAATTCGCACAAGTGTCCATTCGCCTTTTGCTTTTTCGCCTTCAAGAACGAGATGGAGCTTGCCTTCCTTAAGCGATTTCACCGGTTGTTCGCCATAAACGCGGTAATTCCCACGATCCCACACCATCACCGTGCCGCCGCCATATTGCCCCTCCGGGATAATTCCTTCGAAGTCGGCGTATTCGATGGGATGATCTTCCACTTCCACTGCGAGATGTTTTTCACCTCGTTTCCAGGGAAGCCCTTTGGGCAAAGCCCATGATTTTAGCACGCCCTCCATCTCCAAGCGGAAGTCGTAGTGCAAGCGGCGCGCAGCGTGCTTTTGAATGACGAAACGCGACGCACCTTTGATTTTCTCGGGCAGTGGCTTGCCTCCGGCAGGCTCAGCTGTCTTCTTGAAATCCCGTTTCCGCTTGTATTCGGCCAGTCCCATTCCACGGCAACTTAACTGCGGATCAGCCGTGTGCACGCGACGTTGTGGTGGTTGCTTGTATCAAGCAGCCTATAACTACGTCCGGCGTTCGCAGCGGCGAACGCCGCTACAACGGCCTACGCTTCACTCGCTAGCGCCTCGCCGACGAGATAGCGGACAAAACGGCGGATGATGATATTCTCGCCCAGCTCGGAAATCTTGGCGTTGAGCAAATCCTTGATGGTCACATCAGGATTCTTGATGAAACCTTGTTCGAGCAAGCAAACGGTGCTGTAGAATTTGTCGAGTTTTCCTTCGACAATTTTGTCGGCAATGTTCGCCGGTTTGCCTTTGACCTGGGCTTTGTAAATTTCGCGCTCGGCTTCGATGAGATTGCCTGGCACATCTGCACGGCTGACGTAAAGCGGGTGGGCTGCCGCAATATGCAGTGTGATATCCTTCACGAATTCGCGAAAATTCTCGTTCCTCGCCACGAAGTCGGTCTCACAATTCACCTCCACGAGCACGCCAACCTTCCCTTGCAGGTGAATATAAGAAGCCACGACGCCTTCTTTCGTTGCACGCGAAGCTTTCTTTCCCGCGCTGGCAATTCCTTTAGTCCGCAAAATCGTCTCCGCTTTCTCCAGATCGCCGCCGCTCTCCACAAGAGCGCGCTTGCAATCCATAAAACCTGCGTTGGTCTTCTCGCGGAGCTGTTTAACTAATTGGGGATCGATCTCAGCTGTTGTCTTCATTAAGTGATAAGAGTGTTAAAAGAGAATCCAGCGCAGGTTAACTATCAACCATCGGCTATTGGCTATTGGCTGGCTACGCTGAAACGCCAGCCATTTCGACTTGCTCGCGGATTCGCGCTTCGTTGCTTGCCGAAACAATAGCATCCACGAGCTTCTGCAGAATCACGCGAATCGCGCGGATCGCGTCATCGTTGCCAGCGATCGGGTAATCGATGATGTCTGGGTCCGCATTCGTGTCCACGATGGCAACCACTGGAATCCCAAGGCGCCGCGCTTCGTTCACGGCGTTTTGTTCACGAATCGTATCGATCACCACAAGGACGTCGGGCAATTGCGACATCTCGATTATGCCCTCGAGATTGCGCCGGAGCTTTGCCGCCTCACGATTAAGAGCAGCCAGTTCCTGCTTGCCCATCTTCTTGTATTCGGGTGATTTCTCGATTTCTTCGATATATCTCAGTCGCCCGATGCTCTTGCGAATGGTCGCGAGGTTGGTCAATGTGCCACCCAGCCAACGCTGATTGACGTAAAACTGACTGCAAGCCAAAGCAGCCTCCTTTATCGCTTCCTGCGCCTGTTTCTTGCAACCAACGAATAAAATTCTGCCTCCACGGCGTGTGACTTCCTGCAGAAATTCCGTGGCCCGCCGAAGCTGGAGCACGGTTTCGTCCAAATTAATGATGTAAATCTGATTGCGCTGTTCGAAGATGAACGCCTTCATCTTCGGATTCCAGCGCTTCGTCTGATGCCCAAAATGAACACCAGCTTCCAAAAGCTCAGGTACTAATTCTGTTGTATCTGCCATAGGAGAAAATCCGCGAGAGGGGAACTTCAGAGCGGGACGGTGAAGATGCTACAGCAAGCGTCGATGTGCAACCTGAAATTCAGCGTTATTACTGCCTTCACTAAGTGCCGTATTGGGATTCGTGGTAAAGGGCTTTGGATGTCTGTCTGTCGCGCCTTGGGACGCAAGACGCGATCGGGTTCGAGATTGACCCGAAGGGCGTGTCCTCCTTCCCAGAAAGATGTGGATCAGCAGTAAGATCGGCAAAACCAGGCCGATAGCGAGATGAATCCAACTCGTCCACGCACGCAATCTTTCGCCGCCCGCGTAATAAAGGCCGTAGCCGGTGATGGTCAAAACAGCGAACGCACTCAGAAACACCGAGCCGTTTGCGCGGTTACGGCCCGCGCGCCATGCGAATCTCACATGGCCATTCAACAGCATGCCGATCAATACCAGAATCGCCATCGCGGCCGCGCCATGGATCTTCATCGCCCAGCTTTTCGCGCTTGTTTCAAAATCGCCCGGCGACACAGCCAGATAGTTCCAATATGTCCACGCGACGCCGCTGAAAAAAAGCAGCGCTACCACGGCGTAGAGAAAATATCTCTGCAAGTGCTTCAATCGAATCGAGTCTGGTCGCGGGTGTCGCATGGCGAGTGAAACATCCAGGATGGCGTACCATTGCGCTCAAGCAACAGCGCGTCTGCACGATACTGCGCCAGCAAGCCCGCGGCTTTTCCACGCAGCGTAAAAACAAGTTTGGTCAGTGCGTCCGCTATCATGCATTCGGCAGCCGCGACGGTCACGCTGATTAGTTCGCAGGCAGATTGACCAGTATGTCCGTCGAGTATTGGGCCCACATACTTGCCGCGATATTTTCGACGCTCGAAATAGACTCCCGAGGTCGCCATGGCACGCTCGCGCAGGCGCACCGCCCCGGCAATGCGTGTCGGCTCGGCGGGATGACGCACATAAACAACCTCCGAAGCCGATCCAAATGTTCGCAGATCACCGCCGGCGTTTACGATTCCGGCCGTGACAGAATTATTTTTCAACGCTGCAACAGCGCGATCAACCGCAAAGCCCTTAGCAATGCCTCCCAGATCAACGATCAGCCGGCGGCGGAATCGAACGTTGTATTCATCGTCGAGAACGATGTCGCGCCAGCTCCCGCCACTACAAAGCCGCGTGTCAGGTCTCGGAAGATAATCCCATTTCACGAGTTGCCGGGCCATTGTGATGTCGAAAACGCCATCGCTTTTACGTGAAAATTCCTGTGCGGATTTCAAAACGCGCCATGTCCATGGATGAACTTTGACCGGGCGGCGCGAAGCGTGGCAATTCATTCGGGCCACATCGCTGGTAGGATCGTGAAAACTCATCAGCCGCTGCACTTTTTCCATCGCGGTGAAGGCGCAATCTATATCGCGAGGCGATCCCTGGCATGCAATCTCCACAAGCGTGCCGAGTAATGGGCGGCAGCGACGAATTTCAATGCCTGAGTGCGATCTCATAAACTGCCAGAAGGCGTTTCACGCCGTCGGTGATGTGCCGGCAACTCAAAGTTGCTCCACTGATGTTCTTGACATCGCTATCGAGTTTAAGCGTGGATTTGCTGGTCTTTCCCACAAATTGGGCTCGCCATTTTTGATCGCGAATCTGGCCTCCATAAGTCTCGCGATAATCCATGATTTCAATCTGCTTGACCGAACCGTCGAGATTGAGTCCGGCCGCATAAGTGATGAATTCATGTTTGCCGACAACTTCATCGACGATAAACCAACCACCGCCACTGACGCGCCAGACCTGCTGCTCGTCATGCAAGACGCGGACGCCGCTGGCCTGCTCAATGGCTTTGCGTTGAACGCTCGTCAGCTTTACCGGCGCCGCCGTGAATGATTTGCCGGGAAAAATCGCCTGCTGCGCTTGATCGACGGTGAGGTATCGAACGGCAAACGCGGATGGTGCGATCAGCGCGGAAACAGGCAGCGCGATGAATGCGAACTCCGATTTCATCACGCGCTAGAAGTTAATTCCCATTCTGAAGCGCACGTAGTATTTTTCATGCTCGTCGCCAAAGATGTAGCCGTCGTGCGCGGCAAACTCCTTGTTATCGTGACTAAACGCCTGTCCGATTGGTAACTGATGAAGGAATCCAAGGGTGGCCCACCAGCGTTCGCCGCCATAATGAATCGTCGGTCCCAAAAAGTAGGCTGAATGCTCGTGAACCGTGGCATCGGCAAATTCGTGATGATTCCAAAATTCCAAACCTGCTGACCAATTGCGCACGAAGCGGTAAGAAAGTCCGGTGAACCATTCGAACTTGCCGTCCCGCTCGTAGCCGCCACCGTCCTCCTTTTCGAATTCGAGTTCGTAATTGACGTTTAACGCCCAAACAAGCCGGTCTTCGAGCCAGTTCTTTTGCAGCAGAATTTTCCATTCCAATTCCGTTTCCTGATCACCCACCGATGGTTCGAAATAAAGCGCGAGACCGAGCGGATCCTTGTAGGGACTCAAGAGCCGATAAATTCCTTCCAGAGAGACCGACTCAAAATGATAACTGTCGAACACCGTCGCCGGATTGTGTCCGGCGTGTACATCTTCACCGCCGGTTACGTAAGCGCCGCGCAAACGATTGCCAGGATGCGCTGGATCTTCAGCCGGAACATCATCATTCGCGTGGACATAATGATGGTTGAGATAGATCGCGAGCTGGAAATTATCCGTCACGCCATATTCGAACTCCTCACGAAAATCGATAACGCTATAGCTACCATGCTCCTTTTCCCAACGAGTGGTAATCCATTGTTCACATTCGCCATGACCTTTCGGAGTCAGGTCAGTCGTGTAAGTCCACGAAAAGATCGCTTCGTGCCCGTGCGACGTGGAAACAGCAACCAAAAGAGCAGCGACAAAAGTTAATCCGAATTTCATTGCGACGATGCATAACACGCAACGATAAATGTTGCTGCCGGAGGTTTGCCAATTTTTGACGCTGAATTGCAGCGCAATTCAAGGTGCGCCACAGCAATGCGCCGCTAATGGGAATTCCGCGAGTCTTTCTCGACGTACCTCGCCAGGATCCACAAGAGATCCGAAAGGCGATTTAGGTAGCGCAAAATCTCGATGTTAAACTCCGAGTCACTGGTGCTCAAACCGGCGATGTGCCGCTCGGCGCGGCGGCACGTTACGCGAGCAAAATCAAGAGCGGCAGACATCAATGTTGCCCCGGGAATCACCCAGTCCTTCGGATAAAGCGAATCGTCTTTCTCGAGACCGACAATCACGGCGGTGACCCGGTCGACCATCGCTGCTGTGGTAAGTTGAAAACCATCTTTGACGAAACGCTCCCGATCCTTTTGCGCCGTTGCCAGTTCTCCCATGAGAACGATTAAGTCTTTTTGTACGGCGAGAATTTCTTCTGAAATAAATTTGTCAGTCGAAACGGACCTAGCCAAGCCTAGGGCTGCAGTCAGTTCATCGACACAGCCATACGCGTCGACGCGTGAATCACCCTTCGATACGCGATGGCCGTACATCAGAGACGTTTCGCCTTTATCGCCCGTTTTGGTGACGATCGACATGGCGATTCTAGGTGGAGTATTGGAGCGATAGAGTAAGAGAGTAAGGGGATTTGTTGTCGCCCATTACTTCATTACTCCGCTGCTCCCAGAGCTTACCCGATGGCCGGCTGTGGCTCGGCTTCTTCCATCACCGGTGCACCAATTGGCTCACCTTTTTCTACCAACTTGATCTCGCGGTGCTCGGGGAAACCGGTACCGGCGGGGATCAAGTGACCCATGATCACATTTTCCTTGAAACCGCGCAGCCTATCCACCTTACCCAGTGTAGCCGCTTCTGTAAGAACACGAGTCGTATCCTGGAATGAAGCAGCAGAGATAAAGCTGTCCGTCTCGAGTGAAGCCTTCGTGATGCCGAGTAAGACGGGAACGGCTTCTGCCGGCTTACCACCCTTCTCGACGACCTTCTTGTTTTCCTCCTCGAAATCGAGCTTGTCGACCTGATCGCCCCAGAGCAACGATGTATCGCCAGGATCGGTAATCTTCACTTTTCGCAACATTTGACGCACGATGATTTCGATGTGCTTGTCGTTAATCTCCACACCCTGCAACCGATATACCTCTTGCACTTCATTGACGAGGTGCTCTTGCAAATCCTGCGGTCCGCAGACCTCGAGGATTTCATGGGGAACGACGGGTCCCTCGGTAAGTTGCTGACCCTTCTTTACGAAATCGCCCTTAAACACGATAATGTGTTTGTTAAGCGGGATTAGGTGTTCTTCCTCCGCTCCGGTGTCGGGATCCTTCAAAATCAAGCGTCGCTTTCCGCGGACGGTGCCGCCCATCTCAACAACGCCGTCGATTTTTGCAATCTCCGCCGCATCTTTTGGCCGACGCGCTTCGAATAATTCCGCCACACGCGGCAGACCTCCAGTAATATCTTTGGTCTTTGCTACCTTCCGGGGCGTCTTGGCCAGTAGCGCGCCACCACGCACCTTTTGGCCTTCTTCCACGATCACGTGGGCGCCAGCCGGGATGGAATAACTCGCGAGTACCTCCTTCTTGTCATCCACGATAACGATTTGTGGATGCAAATCCTCTTTGTGCTCAATAATAACGGTGCCCATCAGGCCGGTCGCCTCATCGACGTCGCGTTTGATCGTGACACCGGCGATCATATCGCGGAATTCGATCTTGCCACCTTTGTCGGTGAGAATAGGCACATTGTATGGATCCCATTGAACGAAGGTTTCGCCCTTCTTAACCGAGCCTCCGTCACCTTTGGAGATCATTGATCCGATCACCACGTTGTAACGCTCGAGTTCGCGGCCTTCTTCGTTGTGCACACTGATCGAACCGTTCTTGTTCAAAGCGATCCAACTGCCGTCGAGCGCCTGCACTGTCCGCAAGTCGTTGAAGCGGACGGTGCCGTCGTTTTTGGCCTTGATGATTGGTTGCTTGAAGGTCTGGCTGGCGGTGCCGCCGATGTGGAACGTGCGCATCGTTAATTGTGTTCCCGGCTCGCCAATCGATTGGGCTGCGATAATCCCTACCGCTTCGCCAAGCTTAACGAATTGGCCCGTAGCCAGATTGCGCCCATAGCACATTGCGCAGACGCCCCGGCCACACTCACAGGTAAGAACCGAACGAATCTTCAAGCTCTCGACGCCCACTCGCTGAAGATCCGCAGCGATCTTTTCATCGATCAACTGATTCGCTTTGACGATCTTCTTCTTTTTGTCCACCGGATCAGCGATCGTTTCGCAGCTTACGCGTCCGATAATGCGCTGACCAAGATCGACTACTTCTTCGTCGCCCTCGTAAATTGAGCGCACTACGATGCCGTTTACAGTGCCGCAGTCCTGTTCATTGATAATGACGTCCTGTGCAGCGTCGACCAGTTTGCGCGTTAGATAGCCGGAGTCAGCCGTCTTTAGCGCGGTGTCAGCAAGACCCTTGCGAGCACCGTGTGTAGAAATGAAATACTCGAGCACGCTCAGCCCTTCGCGGAAGTTCGATGTGATCGGTCGCTCAATGATTTCACCTGAAGGTTTGGCCATCAAACCGCGCATACCTGCGAGCTGACGGACCTGCTGGCGGTTGCCACGTGAACCGGAATCGACCATCAAGAAAACAGGATTCAACTCCTTGCGGCCGTCATTGTGTTCCAGAGTGCGGAACATAGCACTGGAAATTTCGTCACCGGCGTGCGTCCAGATATCGATAATCTTATTGTAGCGCTCGCCATCGGTGATGATGCCTTTGCGATATTGCTGATCAACCTGTCGAATCTGCTTATAGGCGTTTTCCAGCTCGGTCTCTTTTTCTTTCGGAATGATCATGTCCGAAATCCCAATGGAGATGCCAGCTTTGGTGGCCTCGGCAAAGCCGAGCTCTTTTAATTTGTCCAGCGTCGCGACAGTTTCGGCTGGTCCTGCAATTTGATAACAGCGCCAGATGATGTCGCTAAGTTGCTTCTTGCCGGCGGGTCTGTTGAAAAATCCAAGCTGCTTGGGCCAAATCTCATTAAAAACGACGCGACCCGAGGTGGTTTCGATCGTTTTGGCTTCAGCATTTCCATAGATCGTTTGCTTACCGAAATCCGGGTTCTTAATCCGGATACGGTCATGTGCGCGAATGCTTCCTTCTGCCATTGCGAATTCTACCTCGGCCGCATCGCCGAAGAGCGGGAGCCGCTGGCCATCTTTAGCGCCGCGAGGGTTCTGGGTGAGGTAGTAACAACCGAGGGTGATATCCTGGGAAGGCGTCGTAATGGGTTTGCCACTGGATGGGGAAAAAATGTTATTCGGCGCGAGCATTAGCATGCGTGCTTCCATCTGGGCCTCCACCGAGAGCGGTACATGCACTGCCATCTGGTCCCCGTCGAAGTCCGCATTGTAAGCTGTGCAAACCAAGGGGTGAATGCGAATGGCTTCGCCTTCGATCAATTGCGGTTCAAAAGCCTGAATGGACAATCGATGTAGAGTGGGCGCGCGATTGAGCAGCACCGGATGACCTTTGGTCACTTCATCGAGAATGTCCCATACCTCGGGCGTCTGACGCTCGATCATCTTTTTCGCGCTGCGCACCGTGTGCACGTAGCCCAAATCTTTCAGCCGCCGGATAATAAACGGCTCGAAAAGCACCAGCGCCATCTTCTTCGGCAATCCGCACTGATGCAGCTTTAGCTCTGGGCCGATCACAATTACGGAGCGGCCTGAGTAATCGACGCGTTTGCCAAGCAAATTTTGACGGAAACGCCCACCCTTGCCCTTGAGCATGTCGCTCAGGGACTTCAGAGGCCGATTCCCGGCGCCGGTTACAGCGCGACCGTGTCTGCCATTGTCGAACAAAGCGTCCACCGCTTCCTGCAACATCCGCTTTTCATTCCGAATGATGACGTCCGGCGTCTTAAGCATGAGCAGGTTTTTCAGCCGGTTATTACGATTAATAACCCGGCGATAAAGATCGTTCAGGTCTGAGGTGGCAAACCGTCCGCCCTCGAGGGGAACCAAAGGGCGCAGATCCGGCGGAATAACCGGCAATACATCCAGAATCATCCATTCCGGACGCGCATGCGAATTTTGGAAGCCCTGGATGAGCTTGAGGCGCTTCGCGAGTTTCTTGCGAATCTGTTTGCTCTTTGTGGCGCCCATTGCCTTCTCAAGCTCTTTGTTGAGCTTGTTGAGATCGATCTCGGCCAGAAGTTTTCTGATCGCTTCCGCACCCATGCCCGCGACGAAATCTTCGCCGTACTGCTCCTGCGCCTCGCGGTATTCGACTTCGTTAAGCAGTTGTGTTTTCTGTAGTGGCGTCTTGCCCGGATCGATGACGATGTAATCCTCGTAATAGATGATTCGTTCGAGCTGCCGGGCGCTCATATCCAGCATGAGCCCGATTCGCGAGGGCATGCATTTGTAAAACCAGATGTGCGAGACGGGTACGGCCAATTCGATATGGCCCATCCGTTCACGGCGGACCCGAGCCAAAGTAACTTCGACGCCGCACCGGTCGCAGATGACGCCCTTATGCTTGATACGCTTGTATTTTCCGCATGAGCATTCCCAGTCGCGCGTCGGACCAAAAATGCGTTCGCAGAAAAGGCCTCCCTTTTCCGGTTTGAAAGTCCGATAATTGATTGTCTCAGGATTTTTGACTTCGCCTTTGCTCCACGAGCGCATCGTGTCACTCGACGCCACGCCAATCGCGACTTGATCAAAACCCACGGGCCGCTCTTCGCCCACTAACTCACGCCAGGAATGTTCGTTCATGTTTTTTTCCAAATAATTTACAATTTAAAAATTAGGCGACGCTCTCCAGAAACGTAGGCGGTTGGCCGCCGACCTTCACGTCGAGGCCCAGGCTCTGCATTTCTTTGATTAGAACGTTGAAAGATTCAGGTGTACCCGCTTCGAGCGAATTATCACCCTTGACGATCGACTCATAAATCCGGGTCCGCCCCTGCACGTCATCGGATTTAACGGTGAGCAGTTCCTGCAAAGTATAGGCCGCTCCGTAAGCTTCCAGCGCCCACACCTCCATTTCACCAAAACGCTGGCCACCGTATTGCGCCTTGCCGCCGAGCGGCTGTTGAGTGACGAGTGAGTACGGGCCTACCGCGCGAGCGTGAATCTTGTCCGCCACCAAGTGGCCGAGCTTCATCATATAGATGTAGCCAACCACCACTTCCTGATCGAAAGGATCGCCGGTGCGTCCGTCGAAAAGCTTTGCCTTGCCGCTTTCCTGCACCCAGGTAAATCCCTCCTTCTTCCGGGCATCATGCAAATATTCGCGAATCTGTTTTTCTTTGATTCCATCGAACACCGGGGTGGCGACCTTAAATCCGAGTGCCCTCGCGGCAACTCCCAGGTGTGTTTCGAGAACTTGTCCCACATTCATGCGGCTGGGCACGCCTAAGGGATTAAGCACAATTTCAACCGGCGTTCCGTCTGCCAGAAAAGGCATGTCCTCTTCGGGCACAATGCGGGCGACAACACCCTTGTTTCCGTGGCGCCCCGCCATCTTGTCACCGACGCTCAGTTTGCGTTTGCTCGCGATATAGACCTTGACCTGTTTGATGATTCCGGGATCGATATCGTCACCGCTTTCTACCCGGTCCATGGCGCGATCGCGTTCGAGCTCGAGCTCGGCGAACTTGTGTTCATATGCGCCGATGATTTCCCGGATCTTATTGCGGATCGGGCTCGGATCGATCTCGATGTGATCGTGCGCTGTCGCCAGCTTTCGCAACAGGGTCTTGGTAATCTTCCGATTGGCTGGAATAATGATCTCGCCGTTCTTGGCGTTGACGACGTCGAGAGGAACTTTTTCGCCGAGTAGGACATTCGAAAGCGAGTCAGTCAACTGTTCGACGAGCGTCTCTTTCTTGCGCTTATGTTCTTCACTAATGGTTTTGAGTTGTCGTCTGGTTTCCGCCGGCGTGAGTTTTTCGCGCGAAACTTCGCGGCGGGAGGAGACCTTTACGTCCATCACAATTCCATACGTGCCTGAGGGAACAGTGAGCGACGTGTCCTTCACGTCCGCTGCTTTCTCGCCAAAAATTGCACGCAGCAGGCGTTCTTCCGGCGCCAATTCGGTTTCGCTCTTCGGGGTGATCTTGCCGACCAGAATGTCGCCCGGCTTCACTTCCGCGCCGACCCGTACAACCCCATCGGGTCCGAGGTTGCGCAGAGCTTCTTCGCTGACGTTCGGAATATCGCGCGTGATTTCTTCGGGTCCGAGCTTGGTATCTCGCGCGCCGATCTCGAATTCATCGATGTGGATGGAGGTGTAAACATCCTCCTTGACCACTTTTTCTGAAATCATGATGGCGTCTTCGAAGTTGTATCCATTCCAGGGCATGAACGCGACGAGCACATTGCGTCCCAGAGCCAGCTCGCCTTGATCGGTGTTTGGACCATCGGCGATGACTTGACCCCGTTTCACGTGCTGACCTTTGTGCACAATCGGCTTCTGATTCACGCACGTGCCGGCATTGGACCGCATGAATTTGCGGAGTTCATAAACGTGAATCCCAGCCTCCGGATCAGTCTTGAGCTTCTTCTTGCTCTCGGGAAGATGACCATCTTTCGTGACCACGATTTGGTCTGCCGTAACCGAAGCGACCTTTCCGCTGTCGGTTGCCAGGACAACCGCATGAGAATCTCGCGCCACTTTGTCTTCCAAACCTGTGCCCACCAGCGGCGCCTCGGAAACCACGAGAGGTACGCCCTGGCGTTGCATGTTAGAGCCCATCAACGCCCGGTTTGCGTCATCGTGTTCGAGGAATGGGATCAGGCCGGCCGCCACCGATACAAGCTGTTTCGGCGAGACGTCCATGTAGTTCACCTTGGAGGGATCGACTTCCAGAAAGTCGCCACGGTAACGCACCGATACCTTTTCGCCTGTGAAATGTCCGCGTCCGTCAACAGCCGCATTGGCTTGCGCAACCAGGAAATTCTCCTCGCGATCAGCAGTAAGATATTCGATCTGATCGGTCACGCGGCCCTTTTCCACTTTACGATAAGGCGTTTCGATAAAGCCGAACTCATTGATGCGCGCAAAGGTGCTCATCGAACTAATCAGACCGATGTTTGGACCTTCCGGTGTTTCAATGGGACAAATGCGCCCGTAATGGGATGGATGAACATCGCGCACCTCGAACCCGGCACGCTCCCGGCTGAGACCACCAGGCCCAAGAGCCGACAAACGGCGCTTGTGTGTTAACTCTGCGAGCGGATTCGTTTGATCCATGAACTGCGAAAGCTGGGACCGGCCAAAGAAATCGCGGATGACCGCACTGAGCGCCTTTGGATTGATAAGCTTTTGCGGGGTCATGCCGTCCACATTGATGTCGAACAGAGTCATTCGCTCCTTGACCAGCCGCTCGGTGCGAGC
The DNA here is from genome assembly GCA_003219415.1 of Verrucomicrobiota bacterium. Classification (GTDB taxonomy): domain Bacteria; phylum Verrucomicrobiota; class Verrucomicrobiia; order Chthoniobacterales; family UBA10450; genus Udaeobacter. The sequence goes on from QHOS01000024.1 coordinate 67,101, forward strand.
AAGACCAACACGGCACTGGTTCGCCAATAATTCACCGACGGTACGCACGCGACGGCTACCCAGGTGATCAATATCATCAAGGGTACCTTCGCCCCGTCGCAGATTGATCAGGTATTTGATCGCAGCGATAAAATCTTTGTCTGTTAGGATCCGCTCGGTAGCATCAACGTTGATCCCGAGTTTTTGATTGATCTTGTAACGGCCCACCCGCCCGAGGTCGTATTTCTTTGGATCAAAGAAGAGCCTTTTCAGCAAAGCACGCGCATTGGCCACAGTCGGCGGGTCGCCAGGGCGAAGACGGCGGTAAATGTCCTTGAGCGCTTCTTCCTGGTCGTGCGCCGGATCTTTTCGAAGCGCCTTCACGATGGTGTCATCGTTAGAGATGTCGATCACTTTCACCTCGTGAATCTTAAGCGCCATGATCTGGCGAACGGTCGCCAGGGTAAGCGGTTCGAACGCGCGCGCCACAGTCACCTCGCCGTCGCGGATCTCCGCAGTCAGCACTTTGGTGGCGAGCTTCTCTTCGTCGAGTTTCTCGCTTAGCTTCAGCGTCTCGATGTTGTAAAAAAGCTTGATGACATCTTCGTCAGATCCGTAGCCCAGAGCGCGCAGGAACGTCGTGGCAAGAAACTTCCGGCGCCGCTTGCGTCGGTCGAGATAAATGTAAAGGAGATCAGCTGTATCAAATTGGACCTCAATCCAGGACCCCCGATCCGGAATGATCCGGAAGCTGTAAAGCACCTTGCCGTTTACGTGGATAGTAGATTCAAAGGCAATCCCCGGAGAGCGATGCAACTGGCTTACTACTACGCGCTCTGCGCCGTTTATGACGAAAGTCCCTTGGGGCGTCATCAGGGGGATTTCACCCATATAGACTTTCTCTTCCTTCGTGCCTTTTTCTTCGCGCAATTGGAACGTGACATGCAACGGCGCGCTGTAGGTCTGTCCTTCTCGCTGCGCCTCCAACGCGCTTAACTTGGGCTCCCCGATCTCATAGTGGCTAAAATCGAGCACCGCTTTTTCGTCATAGCTCTCGATCGGAAAGACCTCCTTGAAAACAGCCTGGAGTCCCTGATTTTTTCGCTTTGAAAAAGGAGTGTCCTTCTGAAGAAAATCAACGTACGAATTGGCCTGAACCTCAATTAGATTCGGCGGTTCGATCCCTTCCTTGATGCTTCCAAAGTAAATACGTTCCGACATAAATCACTAGCCAAAAGTTAGGCCTCGCTACGTCCACGCACCAATCGTGGACGAAACGGGCAAGGTTTAGGGGCTCAGCAACGAGCGAAGGGCACAAAAATGCACGCAAAACGCCGGTCTGTCAAATTGACCACCGTTCAGCTGCTATTCTTGTGCTTTGCCGTTGAGCGCCGGGTTAAAAATAAGTTCTGCCTGCTTCTAGCAGGAAAGGAAAGTAGCCTAAAATTTCTGCTCCGCAAGGAAAATGTGCCACGGGTGGTCTGGACTCATCCTTTGAATTATGGAGGGCGACAAACAACCGCGACCTGGCGACTCGTCGCTATTTGATTTCGACTTTTGCACCAGCGGCCTCGATCTTCTTCTTGATCTCTTCCGCCTCCTCCTTTGTCACGCCTTCCTTGATTGTCTTTGGGGCGCCCTCGACGAGCGCCTTTGCTTCAGCCAAGCCTAGTCCAGGCACCGCGCCGCGAACTTCCTTAATCACAGCAATCTTGTTCGCGCCCATTTCCTTCAAGATCACGTCGAACGTGGTTTTCTCTTCCGCTGCCGGAGCTGCCGCTCCGCCAGTTGCACCGCCGGCGGCTGAGCCCGCAGCCACTGCCACTGGCGCAGCTGCGCTTACACCCCACTTTTCTTCCAGTTGTTTGACCAACCCAGCAATCTCCAGCACCGATAGGTTGCTGAGTTGCTCCACCAATTTATCTGTGTCTGCCATTTTTATTTCCTCCAATTGCCGCTTCCGAAAGCTTTCGGAAAATTAAGGCCAATAGCCATTGGCCCGGACAGTTTTCGTTTCACTTCCCGACCCGCCATCGCGAGCGGAAAAACTGTTTTACGCCGTCGCTTGCGCGGCCGCGCCCTCCTTTTCCGCCTTTGCGTTCAATAGCCGCGCAAATGCGGAGCCCGGTTCGTTCAGTAATCGCACGAAGCGCGTTGCGGGAGACAACAACAGTCCCAGCAATTGCGCCTGCATAACTTCGCGCGCTGGCAGGTCCGCCAGCGTTTCCAATTCTGCAGCGGAAAGAACCGCCCGATCGACAAAGCCAATCTTCAGCGCGGCGACCTTGAATTCGGCCGCGAATGTCTTGAAAATTTTTGCAACTGGCGCTACATCTTTGTCGCCTGTAACAACCGCTGTTTGACCAGTCAGCGTCTCGTTTGCTTCCGGAAAACCGGAATCGGTCATGGCACGTTTGAGGAAATTGTTCTTCACAACGTGCACTTCCGCGCCGGCTGGCGCTAGTCGGTTCCGCAACTCGCTAAAATCGCCAACTTTCATTCGCTGATAGTCGGTTACGAGCACGAACGGAGAGCGTTTTAGCTTCTCGGTAAGATCCAAAACAACGCTGGCTTTTTCTGGTCTCATTCTATTTCGATATTGTGTCTTCTAGACTACACGCTCAAATACGGCGCGGGATCAACGGGAACTCCGGGGGACATGGTCGCACTGATTGTCACGCCTTCAAGGTACCGCCCTTTCGCGCTGGCGGGACGAGCCCGAACCACTGCCTCAATCACCGCGTTTCCGTTTTCCACGAGCGCATTTTCCTCGAATGAAAATCGTCCAACCGGCACCGCCACGTTGCCATTCTTATCCAGCTTAAACTCCACGCGACCGGCTTTCACTTCCCGCACCGCTTTGGCTGTATCGTCTGTGACCGTTCCAGTCCGCGGATTCGGCATCAGTCCGCGCGGTCCAAGGACCTTCCCCAATTTCCGCACCTCTGCCATCGCTGCCGGCGTTGCGATTGCGACGTCAAAATCCTGAAAACCTTCCTGGCACTTCTGAATTAGATCCTTCATCCCAATAAACTCCGCGCCTGCTTCCCTAGCTGCCTGTGCAGACTCGCCCTCGGCAAAAACCAGTACACGAACCTGTTTGCCGCTGCCATGCGGAAGGGGACAGGTCCCGCGGACCATCTGATCGGATTGCTTGGGATCAACACCAAGCCGGAATGAGACTGTCACGGTCTGATCAAACTTAGTCGGCGGGAATTTTTTCAGCGTCGAGACGGCGTCGGGGAGACTGTAAGCTTTCGCGCGATCTACCTGTTGCGCTGCTGCGCGATAACGTTTGCTTCGATTTCTTTGCATGTCGGTGTGCAGTTCTATCGCCCCGGCCTCTTGTGAGGAAAACACGGGGCTCCTGCCAAAATATTAAGCCGCTCAGTCCAGCGGCGGGGCGTCCAACTTAGCGGCTATCTTTTCCTTGTCAAAATCAAGTTTAGTGCCGTCGACTCCAACACGGCTAGTCCGCTGGCTCTCCAACTTCTGCGGGCTCGGTTATCTTGGTAGCGTGTTGAATAATCGGCCCGTTCCTAATGATTTTTCCCTCTTTCATCACGAAGAACACTCGCTCTGTTGCGGTAATATCGGTAAGCGGATCGCCCGGCATCGCAATGATGTCAGCGAGTTTTCCCTTTTCCAAGGCGCCGGTTTTTTGCGCGATGCCGAAGAGCTCGGCATCACTTGCTGTGGCAGATTTTAATGCATCGGTTGGCGTCATTCCGAGATCAACCATCAGCTTAAACTCTTTGGCGTTCTGACCGTGTGGAAAAACGGCGGCATCAGTGCCGAAAGAAATTCTCACTCCTAATTTTACCGCGTTGCGAAACATGTCCGAGCGGGCAGCTGCTGCAGCTTTCGCTTTGGCCTGCAATGCTGGTGGATAATTCTCCAGCTTGCTCATGATCCATTCGGTGGCCATAAGCGTTGGCGTCAGGAAGACGCCCTTGTTTTTCATCCGGGTGAGTGTTTCCGGTTTCATAAATGAGCCGTGTTCAATGGAATCAACGCCAGCCTCGATCGCTTCCCGGGCAGCCTGGTCGCCATGACAATGCACTGCCACTTTTTTGCGCAAACGATGAGATTCGTCAACGACTGCCGCCATCTCAGCCGGCGTCAATTGTGGGGTGTCCACTTCGTCTGTTAAAGAAAGCACACCGCCTGAAACTGCAGCCTTAATCACGTCGGCGCCATTTTTGACTTCGAACCGCACTGCTTTTCGCGCGTCGTCCGGACTATCGATAATTCCATCCGTGTAATCCGGCTCACGCCCAAAAAGAAAATCACGGAATCCGCTGGTCGGATCGAAGTGACCGCCGGTGGCGCCGATTCCCTTAGTCGCAACCAACATGCGCGGGCCAACGACTACTCCTTTGTTAATCGAATTGCGCAGGGCAACATCGACAAACTCGCGGCTGCCCACGAATCGGCTTCCGAGATCGCGCACGGTAGTGAAACCTGCTTCGACAGTAGCGCGCGCGTGCGCCGTGGCAATGATCGCCTGCTCGGAGACGTTGAGATCGAGCTCTCCCAGTCGGCGCACATTGTAATCGCCGGAGTAATCCAGAGTCAGATGTGTATGTGCGTCCATGAATCCCGGCGCGAGTGTCGCATCGCCCAGATCGATCACCTGCGCATCGGCTGGAACAGCCAGATTGCTACCAGCATCGACAACCTTATCGTCTCGAACGATGACAACGCCATTTGGAACGAGTGATTTCGATTTTCCATCGAACAAGCGCGCGGCTTTCAGCGCAATCACATTGTCAGCCGCTCGAACTGGAATCGCCCCTATGGCAAATGCCAGAATTGCCAGAACAAGGCGCAACCATCGATCACAAGCCAGGACGTTCATCCCCGCGCATATAAAAGGTTCGCGCCAACAAAGCAAGAGGACGCCGGGAAAATGACCCAGCCTGAATGACGAACGACGCTTAAATCAGTGAATGATGAAACGAAACTGCGCTACGGTTTCCGCGCTTTCGCCGCACTTTCGGTGAGTCCCTGCCTCGCCAAGGCGAGATCCGGCTTAAGCGCGAGCGCCTGTTCGAAAGCAGCAATGGCGCGCTCATGTTGACCAAATAAAGCCAGATAGCGTCCGCGATTAATCAGCATCTTCGTGTAGGCGGGTATTACTTTAACGTTTACTGGATCGCCTTTGTCGAATCGCAGTGGCCCGTCGACGAGGCCGCGGATTTGTAGATGCACATCAGGCGAATCATGAAAGCCCTGATTATCCGCGAGATTAAACACAAGCCCTTGCGGAACGAGTTGATATTTTTGACTAAGCCATTTGGTCAGCTCGCCGTTGACTGAGTCGGAGGAAAGCAAGTCGTTCGTCATGTAAACCGGAGCAACCCTGCTTTCGTTCATCACCATTGATTGAATCATCTCTAAAAATGCTGCGCTGATTCTTTGAGTCAGCGCCGGGCTCCTGGCAAAAACTCCGGGATCGCGCTCCCATTCTTTGAGGTTTTCAACAAATGCTGCGATCTTGTCGCGCGACCGCTCGACCAAAGCGGGATAAGCATGACTTAGGTAATCGAAATACCACGAGCGACGCAGGAGATTGATATCCACAACCTTAACGTCTCGCCGCCGTTGTTCTATCTCCTGCGCATAGAACATGGGAGAGACAACCTGCCAATCGAGCGTGAGCAAGAGGCTGTTGGGCGCGATCGTGCTCAACAGATTTTCGACGTAATCATGGGCGATAAAATATTGCCTGCGATTATTAAAAGGCCAGTTAGCAGCGAGAGTAATCGCGCACACAAGCAAAACAACGACTGCAACCGCTACAGATAGCCTCCCGGCCGGCGCGGGCTTGGAAACGGCCCGTCCAATCATCCATCGAATGCCAAGACCAGCGGCAACCGCGATCGAAATAAATGCGGGTAGATAGTACGCATCCTTGTCCTCCGCAATTTCGTAGCTGAGTGCGTAGGCCAAATCGGCGATGATAACCATCAGGAGAAACCAGAAAGTCGTACGGTCCCGCTTGAAAGCGTCAACGAAACCCGCGAAAGCCAGAACCAGCGACAACGGAAGCCACGGAAGACCGAATTCGCGGAACGCCATTCGGCAGAATTCAGCAAACTGTTCTCCCATTATCTCCGGCTTAAAGGAGAAGTAGACCTGATACTGTCTGCCCGTGAGGTGCCACCATATTTCCTGCAGCGAACGCGGATGGCCCCAGTTAATGACAGGCGAGCGCGACGCTGCGAGAGGGAGGTAGGCATAAACGGCGATGAGTGCGCCAATTGAAATCAACGCGGCATAAATCAATCGTCTGCCGGTGAAGAACCTCACGCCCTGCGTTCGATAAACAATGACTGCTATGGCAGGAAGGGTTAGTGCCACGGTAACGTGATGAACGCCTAGCGCTAGTCCGAAGACCAGCGCAGCCGCATAAAGGTAAGCGTCATAGCTTGTAATCTGCGAAGTGATTTCGCCGGCATTGATCGCCGTGCCGATGTGCATCTTGTCTGCGACGATATGTCGCCGCCATCGAAGCATTAGAAAGAAGATAACGAGGATGAGCAGCGTATTCAGACCATAGACCTCGGTGATCGTCGCGTACGACCAAAGCGTGCGTGAGAAGGCCATGAGCAAACCCGCGCCCACCGCTGGTACAGCAAACAACAGGCGGGCAGGCCCCGATTCTTCAGCTGTTTTACTCTGCTGCCCGACTTTCTTTCGTCGCTTCGACATGGCGAGATATGACGCAGTAATGGTCAGTTCTGCCACCGTAAGCGTGAGCATCGCGCAAGCGAGCGCCGCAAAAAGCGCGGACGAAAAGTTAATCCGCACCGCAATGTTTCCAAAAGGCATAAGCGATGCGAGATGGGCGAGAATGATCCACAACGGAACGCCCGGCGGATGTGCGATTCCCAGGCCGCGGGCAACTACGATTAGCTCTCCGCTGTCAGTCAGAGTAACCGTCGGCGCGAGTGTCCAGCTATAAAGAAGGAGCGCGATCAAAAAGACGATGCCGGCACAGAATAGCTCGGCTCGGGAAAGAGAAATTGTTCGAGCATTTATTTGCGTATCCGCCTTTGACGCCCGCGCGCGGCTCGTAACCTTCTCTCGAGTTTTCGCTTTATGAGGTTGCATATTCTTTCGAAGGCTCGCGGGCCATCGCCTATCGTCTCGCAAACTCGCCTTCCTGCAAACGATGGCCTGTTGTTTGCACCTCCCCCCATGGCCAGCCAAAGCAGAAGTCAGCCGCAATTAACGGTCTTGCCTTCCCGCTACTCCTCGCTTGAATCCGACAAGGTGAAACTCCGAACTTCTTCGCTAGCCATGATTATTTCGTGGGCATCGATCCTGGCTACAACACTGTGCGCGCCTTTTGCCGCAATGATCGTCGCGCAAACCCCAAGTCCAAGACCATCGCCGTCGCAACCGCCGGCCGACTACGATCTTCGCTGGGGCGTGAAAATTCCCATGCGGGACAAGGTCGAACTGAACGCAACGTTGTATCTGCCGAAAACGCCGGACGGATCATTACCGAAGACGCCGGTGATCTTCACACTCACGCCTTACATCTCAGATACGTACCACGCACGCGGCGCTTACTTCGCATCGCATGGATACGCATTCGCGCTTGTCGATGTTCGCGGTCGCGGAAATTCCGGCGGCGAGTTCGAACCGTTTGCAAACGATCCGCGCGACGGCTACGACGTCGTTGAGTGGCTTGCCAAGCAACCGTTTTGCGATGGCAAGGTTGCAATGTGGGGCGGTTCCTACGCAGGATTCGATCAGTGGGCGACGGCGAAGGAATTCCCGCCACATTTGGCGACAATCGTTCCCGCTGCAGCTGCTCATCCGGGACTTGATTATCCTTCGACCCAAAACGTGGGTCTAACGTACGACATGCAATGGTACACGCTCACCAGTGGGCACGCTGCGCAAGACAATCTTTTTGCTGATCAAAAATTCTGGCGCACAAAATTCCTGGATGCCTACAAGAAACACATCCCGTTTAAATCGCTCGATTCGTTTGTCGGAAATCCCTCGCTTAATTTTCAACGCATCCTCAAACACCCCGTAATCGATGCGTACTACGACGCGATGGTACCGACCCGCGAGCAGTTTCAGAAGATTACGCTGCCAATTCTAACAATTACCGCCCAATACGATGGCGATGAATTGGGCGCCCTATCCTATTACCGGGATCATCTGGCAAATGCCTCTCCAGAAGCGCGCGCAAAACATTTTCTAGTCATTGGCCCATGGGACCACGCGGGCACACGTACGCCTACGGATGAGGTCGCGGGCATAAAGTTCGGACCTGCGGCCGTTATCGATCTTAACGATCTCCATCGGCAATGGTATGACTGGACGATGAAAAGCGGCCCCAGGCCGGAATTTCTCAAGAACCAGGTCGCTTACTACTTGCTCGCGCCGGGAAACAGTGGCGCAAATGGAGAATGGAAATACGCTGACAGTTTCGAAACCCTCGTCGCAAACCCTCAAAGTTTTTATCTTGATTCCAAAAACGGGGATGCGAATGGCGTCTTTCGTTCCAGCTCGCTTACTGAAAAGCGGGCCAATGAGGGTTTGGACACATTCATTTACGATCCGCTGGATACCACGCGCGGCGAAACAGTTGATGGGATCGATCCGAAAGAAAAAACGGCAGGCATCGATCAAACCTATGCGTCGAGCATTGGCAAGGATGGTTTGGTGTACCACACGGAGCCGCTGCCTAAGGAAACGCCGCTCATAGGCTGCCCAGCGGTAACGTTATGGGTATCAATCGACACGCCCGATGTCGATCTCTCCGCCAATCTGTACGAAATCCAGCCCGATGGGACGAGCATCGCGCTTTGGAGCGATATTCGCCGGTTGCGTTATCGTGAATCATTGCGCGAACAGAAGCTGGTGAAGCCAGGCGAAATCGTACGCTGCGATTTTAATCCCGGCCTGTTCGTAGCTCGTCGTTTGATGAAAGGCAGTCGGCTGCGGCTTGTCATTTCT
>QHOS01000006.1 GCA_003219415.1 Verrucomicrobiota bacterium
AACTTGGCGATCTGTTGCTCGCGAAAAATTTCTCGACGCTTCGATTGGAGGAAAATTTCTCCCTTTCAACCCTGCCGATTCATATTGCTGATCTTCTAACCGTACCTGCGTTAATCGATTCCAGTGAGGAACGAAACAAACTTGCGCTCACATCGGGAGCAGTGGCAGTGGACATGGAGACGGAATTCATCGCGCGCGGCTGCGCCGCTCACGCGATTCCGGTGCTTTCGCTTCGTGTAATCAGCGACACACCGAAGGAACTCTTCCCAGCTCCAACGGATGTCCTTTTCGACATCGAACGACAGCAAACGCATGTGCTGAAACTAGCGACGCACTTTTTTGGGCATCCACATCACATCCCACGTCTGATTCATTTCGCTCGAAGAATTGCACGCGCGAGAAAGATTCTGGCGGATGCACTTGTCGATGTCGTGCGCAAACTGCCAATCGAAGAATCGGCATCCTAGCGTCCCTTCGTTGAGTGATCACCAAAAGCGGCGGAGCACCACCGCACTCCAAAACGCAAGCGACAAATATGCGCTCTCCATCACGGCCCCGTTATGGAGTGCGGCAGCGTTCTGCCGCTTTACCAAATCAGGTTCCGACACGTTCCTGCGCTGGCTCGATGTGAACGAGCACGTCGGCAACGCGCGAGTCGTTTTGCTGGATTGCGTTTTTTACGCGATGCGCAATCTCATGGCCTTCGTGCACGGAAATATTGCCATCCACTCCAACGTGCAGATCGACATAAAAATCCAAACCCATTTTGCGAGCCCTGCATTTTTCAACTTCAATGACGCCGGGGACTGTGCTGGCAACTGAGCAAACAGACTTGACGATTTTTCGCGGTGCGGTGTCCATGATTTCGTAAAATGCGGGGCGCAAAAGCCTGACCCCGTTTGCCGCAATGACCGCGCAGGCGAAAATAGCTGCCCAATCGTCGGCGCTCTGCCAACGCTTACCACCGATCAAAGCTACTGAAATCCCAATGAATGCAGCGGCGGATGTGAGCGCGTCGCTGCGATGGTGCCAGGCATCGGTTTGCACGGCTGTACTCTCCACGTCGCGGCCAATCCGGTTGGCATAACGAAACAAAGCTTCTTTTATCACAATCACCACGATCAATATCCCGAGCGTGAACGGCGCTGGCGCGTGATGCGGCAGAAAAATTTCGCGCACGCTTTGAACGGCCAGACCCACCGCTGCGGCCAGCACTCCAACTGAAACAATCGCGGCTGCAAGCGGCTCCGCTTTCCCGTGCCCATACGGATGGGAAGCGTCAGGCGGGCGCGCCGCAACTTTAAGCCCGCTCCAGATAACAAACGAGCCCGCGATATCGAGCCCGGATTCAATGCCATCGGCAATGAGGACATAGGCGTGGCCGAACACGCCACCGAGAATCTTTGCGACCGCGAAAATTGAATTCACGATCATGCCGAAGAGCGCAACTCGCGCACTCGTCTGCCAAGCAGACGAGGTCATCCCGCCAGGCGGCCGCCGCGTTTGCAGATTGTTTGCGGAGGCGTGAGGATGCCGGGACATCATGGAAACTATAAACGCAGCCGTGTACGAAACGCACGGAAATCCAGCGGACGTGTTGCAGGTCGAATCACAACCATGGCCGACGCCAAGCGCTGGCGAAGTTATCGTGAAAATGCGCGCAGTGCCGATTAATCCGGCCGACTTAAATCAGATCGAAGGAAAATATCCGGTGCGAGCGCAGCTGCCGGCAACGCCCGGCTTCGAAGGCGCAGGAATCGTTGCTGAGGTGGACCGTGGTGTCACCAATGTCGCAGTGGGCGCATTAGTGATTTTGCCGCACAACATTGGCACATGGCGCGACGCCGTTGCAGTAAAAGCCGATGAATTGGTCGTCGTTCCCGCGGGGATCAAGCCTGTGCATGCAGCCATGCTGAAAATCAATCCGATGACGGCGTGGCGTTTGCTGCATGATTATGTCGACCTTGCACGCGGCGATTGGCTGATTCAGAACGCTGCGAATTCGGCTGCAGGGCGCGCGGTCATTCAAATCGCGCACGAACTGGGTTACAAAACCGTAAACGTCGTGCGACGCTCGGAATTAATCAGCGAACTGCGGGCAGAGGGCGGCGATGTTGTCCTGGTCGATAGCGAAAATCTTCGCCGCGAAGTGGAAGATGCGATTGGCGGCCCGCCCGTTCGTCTGGGATTGAACGCAGTCGGTGGCGAAAGCGCGTTACGTCTGGCAAATTGCCTTGCGCCCGGATCAACGCTGGTGACTTACGGAGCGATGAGTTTGCAGCCGCTGAAAATCCCTAACGGCCTGCTCATTTTCAAAGACCTCCGCTTTTGCGGCATTTGGATCAACAAATGGTACGACAACGCGACCCCGGCTCAACGAATGGAAGCGTTTCAACATTTGTTCGAGATGGCGCAACGCGGTCTGCTACAAACGAAAGTGGAGAAAGCCTATCCGTTAAGCGAGGCGAAAACGGCGGTTGCGCACGCAGCGCGCGGCCAGCGTAGCGGCAAGATCATTTTCGAGTTTGCGGCGTAGCCATAGGTGTGTAGCCTCGAAAATGGTGCGTTCCTTTTCCCCTCGCGTACTTCTTCTCATTGGACTAGCCAGTAGTCTCACCTTACGTCACGTCGAATGCGCAACGGTCCCCGAACCGGGTGATTTGCGCGCCGCCGGGAAAGTGGAGTTCCCGATATCGTGCACGCCGTCTGTCCAATCTGAATTCTCCCGTGGCGTAGCGTTGCTGCATTCATTTTTCTACGAAGAGGCGCGACGGGTTTTCGCCTCAGTCGCCGAGCGCGACCCCAAATGCGCGATGGCTCAATGGGGAATCGCCATGACATGGTGGCATCCGATTTGGACGCCGCCGAGGCCTGACGAGATGAGCGCCGGCAAAGCGGCTATTGAAAAAGCAATGGCATTGAACGCCGGAACGGATCGAGAGCGAGGATTCATAACGGCACTCAACGTTTATTACAATACGCGGGAGAGTTCGAACGCAGGCGCGATTGGACAATCGTGTCATGGACCAGTTGGACCACGCGATCGTGTGATCGCTTACGAAAAAGCGATGCATCAGCTGCGCGACAAGTATCCGGACGAGTTCGAAGTCCAAGCCTTCTACGCCTTCGCGGTCCTGGCCGCAGGTTATGCCATGCCTAATGACACGACTTTATCGAAACAGCTCGAGGCAGCCGCCCTTCTTGAAAAGCTGTGGAAACAAAACCCAAATCATCCAGGTGTCGTTCATTACCTGATCCATTGCTATGATTATCCCGCACTCGCCCAACGCGGATTAGCCGCCGCGCAGAGTTATGCTTCCATCGCGCCATGGGTACCTCATGCGTTGCACATGCCATCGCACATCTTTACGCGTTTGGGTATGTGGGATGAATCGATCGCTGCGAACGGAGCTTCAGCCGAGGCGTCGCGCGCGTATGCGGCCATGCGTCATCGCGATGCCACCGAAGCCGAGGAGTTACACGCGCTCGACTATATGGCCTATTCGTATTTGCAGGAGGCCCGGGACACTGAGGCGAAGAAGATTGTCGATCTTGCTGCCAAAGTGCGTAAGACAAATCCCGAGTTGGAATTCAGCGCGGCCTACGCTTTAGCAGCCATTCCGACACGTTACGCATTCGAGCGGAACGATTGGGCATCGGCGGCAACATTGACCGTTCCAAACCTTCCACACTGGTCCTCGTTCCCATTTATGGAAGCCTTGATCGAATACGGTCACGCGCTTGGACGCGCGCACACGGGC
>QHOS01000007.1 GCA_003219415.1 Verrucomicrobiota bacterium
TACAAAACGAGAATCGCTCCAATGATGGATACAATTAATCCTCCGAGATGAAATTTGCCCCCTGCACTGGGCGGATAAAACAGGTGAGTCACCGCACCGCCGATGATCGAGCCGACAATACCGAGCACGACCGTCCACGTGATCGATAGATGCATATGCATGAGCGCCTTGGCGACACAACCTACGAGGAAGCCGACGAAGAGATACCAAATGAGGTGAAGCATATTTTCGTTGTAACTTGTACGATTTGGAATTTCAACCCCTGGCGATAGTAAAATTCCAGATCGGAAGCGATCTAAAAGAAATGCCGAATGACGAAGGAAGCCGGAATGACAAATGACTAACCAGCAACCCGCGCTTTGTTTTTTTGTCTTTCTTCCTTCGTCATTCGGATTTCGACATCTCGTCATAATTGACGCTTCTCGCAGACGCATCTTATCGCTATTATCTGACCGCCGATGACCATCGACACGCTGCGCCATGTGCCGTTGTTCGAATCGCTCGATGACGAGACGGCCCGGAAATTATGTCAGTTGCTGGAGAGCATCGACTGTAAAGCCAAAACGTCTTTGTTCCGTGCCGGCGACGAGGGAGACGCAATGTATTTGATCGAGCGGGGTAAAGTCCGCATTTGCGTGCAAGGCACCGATGGACGCGACATGACGCTAACCGAATTGGGCCGCGGCGATTTCTTTGGCGAGATGGCGTTACTCGACGGACAACGGCGCTCCGCGGATGCGATCGTCGCGGAAGATGCCCGGCTGGCTGTACTTTCGCGCGAGCATTTTCTTTCGTTCGTGCGCAGCAGCCCGGATGTCGCGCTGGAATTGCTCACTGCATTCGCCAACCGATTGCGGCACACTGATGAGCTTTTGCGTCATAGCGTGACGCGGAATGTCAATGTGGAGGAAGCCGCGCAGCGTACACTTGCAGACCGGGCCGCGGACATCATCGCGGAGTTTGGCGGCAGTTGGAAATTCATAACAGCCGCTGTGTTCTTCTTTGGCTTGTGGGTGCTGATAAACAGCGCTCTTTATTTTTACATCGGCTTCGATCCGTATCCCTACCTGTTGCTTAGTACTGCGATTAACATGCTCGCCATCCTCCAAGCACCCATCATTTTAATGTCGCAGAATCGGCAGTCTCATAAGGATCGACTTCGTGCGGAAATCGATTATCAAATAAATTTGAAAAACGAACTTGCGTTGAACGAAATTATTGAGCGTCTAAAAACGCTCGAGCGCGACTACCTGAAGCTAGCATCGGATAAACCATCGGAATAAACAGCTTTCACCGATCCCTGTGGATCTCAGGCATGGACAATTGCTGTATCGATTGACACGACTATAATTGAATCCTCCCTATGAAACAGCTGTCATTTTTTGTTCTACTTGCATTAGCGTTCTTTCTTTTTTTGCTTGGCTGTAGTTCAGGTCCAAGTCCCGAGCAGCAGGCACGCGAGGCGGACGAGCAGAGGGAAGCCTCGCGTCAACAGGCAGAATTTCGCAAGGGCCTTCCCCCGGTAGCGAATCCCGGGCGGGGTCAATGACGAAAATCGGAATGACGAATCAATGACATAATCCAAATGACGAATAACCGCCTGCGCGGGTAACTTCGTCTTCCCAGATTCCTTCGTCATTAGACATTAGTCATTCGTCATTGAAAGTGACAAAATGCTCTCATGCTGGAAGCGGACACGGTACCGGCTGGAGTGGCTCGGACTCTCGCTTGCCACAAAGCTAATCCCGTTATGCTCGCGCAAGAGCTGCTATCGCCTTGCGCAGTTGGCCGGAACGTTGCTTAGCTTTCTCGATCGGCATCACTACCATGTTGCGCTGAGCAACCTGGAGGTCGCATTTGGAGATCAGTTATCTGCCCGTGAGCGACGCAAGATTGCCCGTGAATCATTTCAACATTTCGCGCGGACCATGGTTGATTTGCTGTGGAGCTCGCGCCTGACGCCGCTGAACTTCCTTTGGTATGTCGAACTTGAGAACTTCGAAGAAACCATGCGTGACACCGGCCCGGAACGGAGCTTCATCACCGCGTGCTATCACTACGGTAACTTTGAATGGCTTAGTCTGGCCAGTGGTTTCCTAGGACTAAAAGGCACAATCATCTCACAGGAATTTAAGAACTCATTGCTCGATCCGATTTTCAAAAACCTTCGTGAGCAATCCGGGCATGAGTTTATTCCGCGCGAGCGCGGGATCATGCGGCTTTACAAGGCGCTACGACGAAAAGGGCGCACTGCTCTGCTGGTCGATCTCACCGTGCCACCCAGCCAGGGCGCGGTCGCAATTGATTGTTTCGGATTAAAAACAAGCGTGACTTCCGCGCATGCCTGGTTGAACGAGCGCACGGATGTCCCGATCATTCCCGCGCATTGCGAACCGCTGCCAAATGGGCGTTACAGGCTTATCTTCCATCCGAAGATCAGCAACACAAATGGGATGACTCATCAACAAATTGCGCAGGCATGTTGGAATTCGTTTGAACCGTATGTACGAAAGAACCCAGCTCCCTGGCTCTGGACGTATAAACATTGGCGTTACCTCCCAGCAAACGCAGACCGGCCGTACCCATTCTATGCAAATTTCTATCGGCCATTCGAGGAGATGCTCAAGGCCGAAACGGCGGGAAGTCTTACAGAAGGCAAGGAAGGAAGCGAAGATTGAATCCAGGTTTGGTACCTACCTGGACTGCCGTAACTACAACATCGATTGCTTCAGCATTGCTTGCGGGTAGTCCCGCCGGTTCCATTGTTTCTACCTTCGCGCTTACTTTTAATCAGCTTCGTTACTCTCTTAGCTCCGCCTAAGACAATCGATTTCTTGTTGTTGTTCCAGTACCTTGCGATGCTCTTTGAGGAATTCCGTGAGTAAGATCGCGTTGATCCTTGCTTTGTGAATCTGCGCTGTCCGCGTAATACGCGATTTTTCAGTTCTTCATTCAACGCGCTTGGGAGCCGCCGCTCCTTTTCGCGACGTTTGCGACTACAGCTTGATTCACCCGGATTCGCGGATTAACCGTGTTCGCGTCATGTCTCGTACTTCGGCATCCTCAAGTAGTGAATTGTTGCGGGCTCACTGCGCAGCCATTGCAAATGAGGAGGCTGTACTGCGTGAGGGTGGGGGCAAGGCTGGCCACGAACGTCAGCGAAAGATGAACAGGCTGCCGGTGCGCGAACGACTCGGTCGCTTGCTCGACAAAGAGTCGCCATTCTTCGAGATCGGCCTCTGGGCTGCTTACAAAATGTACGAGCAATGGGGAAAGATCCCGGCGGCCGGAGTAGTCGCCGGCATAGGCAACGTCGAGGGCGTTCCGTGCATGATCATTGCTAATGACGCCACCGTAAAGGCGGGCGCTTTCTTTCCACAAACAACCAAGAAAGTGATTCGCGCGCAACGCATAGCCTTTGAATGCTCGCTTCCTATTATTTACCTCGTCGATTCCGCGGGCGTGTTCCTTCCGATGCAGGATGAGATTTTTCCGGACGAGGACGATTTCGGTCGAATCTTTCGCAATAACTCCGTTATTTCAGCGGCCGGGATTCCGCAGTTCGCCGCGATCATGGGTAATTGCGTGGCTGGCGGGGCCTATCTTCCTGTCCTTTGCGACAAAATTTTGATGACAAAAGGAAGCGGCTTGTACCTGGCAGGTCCTTCCCTGGTGAAAGCAGCTATTGGCCAGATTGTCGATGCGGAAGAACTAGGCGGCGCGCAAATGCATGCCGAAATTAGCGGGACCGTGGACTTTTTTGAAAAGGACGATCCATCCTGTCTCAAACGTCTTCGTTCCCTCGTTGGATTGCTGCCCGAAGCGAAAGAATCCAAAACGTCGAAGACGCCGAAGGAAACATTCAAACCGGGGAAGGACCCGGATACCGTTTATGATCTGATCAGCTTTGAAGGGCAGAAAAATTATGACACGCGCGATCTACTAGCCACGGTCATCGATGAAGGCTCAATGGACGAATACAAGGCGGACTACGGCAAGACAATCGTAACTGCGTACGCGCGCATTAACGGGCGCCCCGTAGGAATTGTTGCCAACCAACGTTTGCAGGTCAGAACCAAAAAAGAAGGAATTCAAATGGGTGGCGTTATTTATTCCGACAGCGCCGATAAGGCAGCGCGTTTTATCATGGACTGCAATCAAACAACCTTGCCCATCGTCTTTTTCCAGGATGTTACCGGTTTTATGGTAGGTCGCGACGCGGAACAAAGCGGAATCATTCGCAGCGGTGCGAAGCTAGTGAACGCGGTCAGCAATTCCATCGTGCCGAAGATCACGGTCGTGGTGGGCGGGTCATTTGGCGCGGGTAACTACGCGATGTGCGGCAAGGCGTACGATCCGCGGTTTATTGTTGCCTGGCCCACTGCGCGCTACGCCGTAATGGGTGCAGCCCAGGCGTCAGATACTGTCTTTGCGATTCTCGCTCGCGCACGGGACCGAGGTGACAAGAAGGCGACGCACGAAGAGTTGGAAGAGCTCCGCATGAAAGTGAAGCAGAGTTATGAGGAGCAAACCGACATCCGCTACGGCGCGGCACGTGGCTGGGTGGATGCGATTATTCAGCCGCATGAGACCCGTGACGTTTTGATTCGCTTGTTGCAATATGTCACGCGGCCGAAATCCAAAGGAGTGTTCCATACTGGTGTTATTCAAGTTTAATTCGACATTCGCCATTCGGATTTCGCCATTCGCCTCATGCCCACGATCCTAATCGAAAAGCAAACGCCGCAAGTCACGGTTCTTACCCTCAATCGACCCGAACGCCGTAACGCGCTAACGATTGAGCTCCTCAGTGAACTAAACGCCGCCATCAAGATCGCTTCCGATCAGCCGGACGAGCGCGTGATAGTTTTGCGCGGAGCAGGCGCAGCGTTTTGCACCGGACTGGACTTGAAGGAAGCAGCCGACCAGACAAAGGCGCATGCGACCGCCGAGATGGTAGCGAACACGTTGATAGCCATTAGCCAAGCACGGCTTACCACGATTGCTGCAGTGCATGGCGCGGCGGTGGCAGGCGGCGCCGGGATTATGTCGGCATGCGATTTTGTTGTCGCCGCGCAAAGAACGAAAATCGGTTATCCCGAGGTGCGACGTGGACTGGTCGCCGGACTGGTGATGACGTTCCTGCGCTGGCAGGTAATGGAAGAACTTTGGTCCAGCTCCGTGAAAGACGATGTCGAGCTCGCGCTGAAGTATCACATGCGAGCGCGCGAATCGGAAGAAGCCCGCGAAGGCATTGCCGCCTTTAACGAAAAGCGGAAGCCAAAATGGATCGCGTAACGAAGGTCTCGCTAGCGCGTTGAGCTGCCGTCTTGCACTGCCTGAGCACGCGCACGCCATTTCGCCTCATTCACACCGACAACAAGGAGCCACAGAGCCAGCGACAATTCGGCGATGAGGGTGACCCACTGAATATAAGGGATCGGCAGCGCGAGGAAGAGCTGGAAGCTGTTGATCCAGTAAGTCACGCCAGCGACGATCATCAGTAGGCCGAGAACCGCAGGAAGGAACTTCGAGCGGAGGATGAGATACCCATTCAGCGCGCAGAACACGCCAAAAAATGTCAGGCTGACGCTAAAGGCATATCCGAAGAGCCGGATCGGACCGCGGGCGAGAGCCTGAAGTTCGTCTGGATCAAATGCACCACGGTATTCCGGAAGGGTGAGTGTGAACAAAGGCGTGATGTAGTTGAACAGATTGACGGCCTCGATGGTGGTTGAGATGATGATGAAGACCAGGGCAAGCAGGGCGAGGCGCGGGTTCACCACCTTGAGCAGTTCATATAGGATCAGCCCCATGGGTGGATTGCAGATGACGACGATCACGGCGGCCGAGAAGCCCGTTCGATAGAGCTGCTCATGCGCGAGGATGTTGGCCGCCGTTCGAGCCATGTCGCCAGGAACAATCACCTGGCCGCGAACATACAAGTAGGCGAATAGTGCGAACGCGGTGATGATCAGGTAGAACACGCCCGCAATGCGCGCGAGCAAACGCGGATGTTCGGTGAAAGTCATGGGCGCTGTTGCCATCTAACGAGAATAAGATCAGCCACCGCCCGAATTACAAGTGGCGTTCATTAACCAGTGAATATAAACATAAGGACGGTCCGCGGTTGGCTGCATCGGCTGGTTAGATCCGCCGATCCATGTATCTCCGTAAGCGACTATCGCTTGCGAGCAGAGCCCTCCAGATACGTTTTGAACTTGTCCGGAGCATTAGGCGGAGCTATCTCGAACTTGATACCGAGCGTGTCATCCGGATTTGAAACGTACGTCAAACGAAAGCTCGGTTGTGAAGGCGCTGGGTCACTGACGAACGTTACAGTTCGACCGTCCGGGGAAAAGCCGGCGGTGTAGCGAATTACATGCCCTTCGTTGTCAAAGTAATCAGCGCGAAATGTATGTGCGGCTTCGTCAGCATAAACAACCATTAAATCGTCATGTGAAAACGCCGGCCGCCCTTCTGCAGCCGGATAATCCGTATGATTCTTCCGCACGAGCACTTTGTTCTGCAGATCGAATGCGAAAGAGAAGCCTCCCTCGCCCTCGCCGGGGGTTCCCTTCCCGGCTGCTTGCCAGTGCCCGACAAGCGGGCGCCATCGATCCCACGTGATCGCAGCTGGTTGGGCAATCGTTGAAGTTTGTCCACAGATGACTGCACTTCCGATGATTGCGATTAGGAACTTCCAGTTCATTTTGATATTCAGGTGTTCGTCAACATTTCGTGCTAACAGTCAAAATCGTTTCGATCTAACGAGAAAGAGATAAGCCACCCAGCCACTTGAAGCAAAGGGTCGGATTTCGCCGCGGGCGTAACACAAATGGTTGGGTTGACTTCAGCGATTGGTTAGGCGGTATTTGATTTCACTCCGACCTCTGCCTCACGAGATGCGTTCCCAAAGCGCCACATACTCCAATGATTGGCCACCGGATGCGAGCGGAGCCGTGGACAACAACAGCCGAGAGCCGTCGAACTTGAAATGACGAAGCTGATCGCTGCCAATCCAATTGGGGTACGATGCACCCCGAACGTGATGTGTCACAGTCTGCCTCGCCAGATCGATGGCGTAAGTGCCGAAATACGAAGCGTGACCCTCGAATGCCGCTCGGACTTCCGTATCTGTGCCGCACTCAGGATCGTTGGCGGCGAAGAGGGGCCGTTCCTTCCTCATAACATGCGCAGACATGTTGCCGGCGGCATCATAGACGAGCAGACCGGACACGTCTTGTCCTAGCGGGTACTGAAGTTGACCCTTCGAATCACGCGCTTCAAATGATACCAGTCGCCATGTTCCTAGTAGGCTTGGTGCGCACTGTGACTGAGACACGTTTGGAGAGGCGATCATCGTATCGGCGATGATATAACGTGGGCTGATTTCATTGTGATTTCCGGGTTGATCCGATTCTGCCCCCTAACGAGACACAAGATCAGCGACCGTGCCCGAGAGCGGGTGTGGCTGCAAGCTGGAGACTCTAGCTATATCAAGGTCACGCATCGGAGCGGGGCGCGGTTCGCTGCATCGCTTGGTTAGGTGCTTTCGCGTTCGCCGACAAACTCTGACCAATCCCAGCCCGACTCATCAGGATGATCGGGCTTGATGTAGTGGCGATCGTCAGGATGGAGAAAATAGCGCGGCCAGAGCGGCTTCGTCGAGAACGGGTTGTGGAAAAAGTCTATGTGAAGCGGACTAGTAGCCGTCCCTCTGTTAAGAACTGCGACCGCGCCTATATATCGCCGCGTCGTTTTGGTGAGCTGGCGTCCACCGCCATGACTGGCGTCGCTAGCGTCAGGGGGTTTGTTAAGTGGGTCTCGCCAGAATCTCATGACCGGCGCGCCGAACATACCGCCCGCCAAATCTAAGGGATCCAAGTGGTCGTTACCGCCCCAGCTCCGGCGACCATCAATCACAATGTTGTCGTAAAGCAGAAGAACTTCCGGTGAGAGTGTGTCGCGATAGCGACGCAGTTGCGGCGCAGCATCCATAATAGCGCCGCGGACTCGCTTGCCAATCGCACGATGGTAGCTTGCCCGTCCTTCTTCTTTCAGCGTCTCGGCGAACAAGCGGTCATCTTCATTAGGAGTTAGTTCTTTGATTTCGACAATTACCGAGCCAGACGAAGTATCGACTTGGTAATCTGGAAAGCGTCCGGCGTTGATGTCCGGAACAATTCGGTGAACGCGATATTTTCGCAGTTCGCAATACTCCAAAAAGCATTCTTCCGACGTGGTGAGGACACTCATAGCACCTAACGAGAATTCGGCCCAATTTTTGGACCTTTCAAGAGAAACATCCAATTTGTGGGTCTAATCCGGCTTGAGTTTAACTCTGGGAAACGAAAATCAGTGCCATGCCCACTACAATACCGAGCAGCCGGTTCC
>QHOS01000062.1 GCA_003219415.1 Verrucomicrobiota bacterium
GGATATGTATAACGCAATCATCACGTAGTAGGGGTGAATGGTTCCTTGTACTCCCAGATAACCGCGCCCAATCCATTGCCCAATGAAACCTTCGGCCGATCCTTGAAACAACGAAGTCGGCAAGGACATAACAAAAACAGATGCGGCGCAAATCGCTCCGCCTACGATCACCATTCTGTACGCAGAATATTTCTGCGTGAGAGCACCAATGATTGGCACGAGAATGATGATGAGAATGTAATTGATATTCGAGAGGTGACCGATCGGAGCGCCGTTGCCCAGCTCGCGGATGCCGAACTTTGGAAACACGTAGTCCATTTGCAGGAAGATCAGCTTCAGAAATCCGATCAAGAGAAGAAAAGCGAGGAGGCGATAAAAACCGGATTGACCGAGCAGCCGCTTAAACAGCACGACAGTATCGACGGCGCTGTCGTGAACGGTTAGCCAGACGCGTTTCCAGAACGCGCCTGTCGCGTGCCTCACTGGTTCTGCGTTGAATCGAACACCTTCGTCTGTCGCTTCAGCTCCTCTGCGCAAGAAGTAAATTGTGGGAAAAAGCAGGACTTCGAAGGCGAGGCTTACGAGAAAAAGGGTGCGATAAGTCGTTATGTGCAATCCGAGGAAATTCAGATAGCCATACTCGCCTAACGAGTGGCGCACGTAGTCAAAAATGCTTCCAGCAATCAGATAGCCGACGTTCATGACCATGTAGATCATCGAGAAAGCGATCGAACGTTGTCGCACAGTCGAATAGCGGCGCGTGGCGGCAATCAGCACCGGTGTGCCTAACGCCTCGCCGATCACTAACGGGAACAAGCCGCCGGCCAGTGCCAGCCATGGTACAGTCGTAAATACCATAACAGCGCGCGCGACCGCGCAAACGGAAACGCCGACGAAAAAAGTTCGGCGAAGACCGAGCGCATCGGTGAACGACCCGGCTAACAATGTGCACACGGTCATCGCCGGTGCCCAAACCCAACCGACCAACGCTCCTGCCCCTTGATCGCTGAACCCAAGATCTGACGAAAGCCACAGGATCAGAGTCTTATTCGTGATCGAGTACGCCGAGATGATGAACAACTTGATCAGGAACGTGAGCCACAGCTCGCGTTGCGCTCCCTTGAGCACCGTAAACTTCGCGATGAAACCGCGAAGTCCGCTCGCGACGACCGGAGGGACGTTGTCTTCCGGTACGAACGTCTCTTTGACTGCTTCTCCCATGAGGCTGCCCGGAGACTACAGCATGTTCGCGACAAATTCGCGAGTGGCATTCATTGACGCGTTAAATGAAAACAGTAGGCAGCATTGTCACTCTGAGCCCTTCAGCTTCGCTCAGGACAGGCTTCGCGAAGAATCTCTGATCATTTCTTACACGGCGCTGAATGACAATCAGAGATGTTTCGCTCTGCTCAACATGACAGGATGATTGCGATCCACTTCGACGCTTCAATAATTACAACAGATTCTCGATGTACGTCCGCCGATCGAATGCCGCAAAATCATCCAGCTGTTCGCCGGTGCCGACGAAACGCGTTGGGATTCCCAATTCGTCCTGGATCGCGACAACGATGCCGCCTTTGCCGCTGCCGTCGAGCTTGGTGACGACAAGACCAGTCAGTCCAATGGCGGTTTGAAATTCGCGCGCCTGGCTGAGCGCGTTGCCGCCAGTCGTCGCATCGACCACAAGCAGCGTTTCATGCGGTGCATCCGGGTCGTGCTTGGCGAGAGTGCGTTTCACCTTTTCAAGCTCGGCCATCAGATTCTTTTTCGTGTGCAGTCGGCCGGCCGTATCGCAAAGCAGAAAGTCAGCCTGGCGTTTGGCGGCTGCCTGATACGCTTCATAACAAAGCGCGGCTGGATCGGAGTTGTATTGTCCCTTAATCATTTCGACGCCCAGCCTCGTTGCCCAAATGCCAAGTTGCTCGATCGCCGCTGCGCGAAAAGTGTCTGCTGCCGCCAGCAAGACGCTGTGCCGATCTTTCTGCAGATAACGAGCCAGTTTCGCTGTCGATGTGGTCTTGCCAGTGCCGTTGACACCCAGAAGCAGGATGACATTTGGTTTCCCGGCCAGAGGCTGGATGGCCGCACTGTTTGCGGGCAAAACCCGCGAAATTTCCTGACGCACAATTTTCACAACGTCATTTATTCCCATTAACGACCAGGCTTCGCGTTCTTGCAGTGTCTTGATGATGCGACTGGTCATCGGCACGCCGAGGTCCGCGCGGATAAGCGATTCCTCGAGCTCTTCCCAGTCGATGGGCTTACCGGCGAAATGTTCGGCGAGAGTCTTAAGGAAATTCATTTCAGCGTTGAAGCGGACATTCGCTTACTTTGTCATGTTGAGTGAAGTGAAACATCTCAGATTATCATTTCAGCGCTGGCTAGAGAAACAATCAGAGATTCTTCGCGAAGCCTGTCCTGAGCGAAGCCGAAGGGCTCAGAATGACAATGGTGCGTGAAGCTTTCGCTTCAACGCTTTAACGAATCACGAATCTCGTTTGGTTAGGGCCTCACGCGCGGGCCGGTCCAAATCTTTTCTTACGCGATCAAGGATACCGTTGACGAAACGGCCTGATTCGCCACCGCCAAAAGTTTTTGCCAATTCGATCGCTTCGTTAATCGAGACGACCGGCGGTATGTCGTCGCGATAAAGCATTTCGTAGATCGCCAGGCGGAGGACGTTGCGGTCAACCGCTGAGATCCGGCGAAATTCGTAATTCTCGCAGTAGCGGCAAATCCGTTCATCGATTTCCGGCAGATGCTCGACCATTCCCTCGATAAGCGGCTGCGCAAATTCGCGAACCCTTGGTGTCGCCGGACAAAATTCCCAAAACTCGTCAATCTTTTCCGGTCCTTCACCGCGCTGAAGGTCGCGCCAAAAATGATACTGAATTGCTGCTTCGCGTGCTCGCCGTCTTTTGCCCATGAATTACTCCCTGCGAAGTTCCGACATGACCCTGGCGATTTCCACTGCTGCCCGCGCGGCCTCGGTCCCGCGGTTGATTCTACTTTCCAGGCAGCGCTCGCGCGCCTGATCCTCATTGTCGAAGCTGAGCACGACGTTGACTACAGGTATGCCGTAATCAACCGCAATTCGCTGAAGCGCATCGGTCACGGAGCGGCTTAGATTTTTGGCGTGGTTTGTTTCCCCACGCAGGATCACGCCGCAGGCGATAATCGCGTTGTTGTTTTTCTTTCGGGCTAACTCGCGCACAACCACAGGAATTTCGAACGAACCCGGCACGCGGCGAATCGAAATTGCAGCGCCCGGCGCAAGCTCGCGCAACTCTTTGGCAGCATGATCAACGAGGCCCTGCACGTATTGCGGATTAAATTGGCTGGCCACGATTTGGAACGTTCGTTTGCCCTTATCAATTTGCGGGCGGCCCGGCGCGTTGGTCGACATTCGTTTCTCAGGATTACGATTTGACCTCGCTGCAATCCGCAATCGCCAATCCGCAGTCCGCAATCACAGTAAATGTCCCAGCTTCGTCTTTTTGGTCTCGAGATATTTCGCGTTGTGCGGATTGGCTTCGCTACGTATTGGCACCTGCTCCACCATCTCCAGGCCGTAGCCTTCCAGTCCAACGACCTTCTTCGGGTTGTTAGTCAGAAACCGGAATTGACGTACTCCGAGATCGAAAAGGATCTGCGCGCCTAGACCGTAATCTCGCAAATCGCTGGGATACCCGAGCCTCGCGTTTGCCTCGACCGTGTCGAGTCCTTCCTCCTGCAATTTGTAAGCGTGAATTTTTGCCGCGAGCCCGATCCCGCGTCCCTCCTGGCGCATATAAACCAGGACACCGCTATCTTCCTCCTGAATTTGCCGAAGTGCGGCGTGCAATTGATTTCCGCAGTCGCACCGGCGTGAACCGAACACGTCGCCGGTAAGGCATTGGCTGTGAACACGCACCAACGTCGGCTTGTTCTTATCGATCTTGCCTTTGACCAGAGCGAGATGGTGCTGGCCGTCCAGCTTCGAGCGGTACAAATGTAAATCGAAGTCGCCGTAGTCGGTCGGCATTTTCACGATTTGCTCCAGCTCCACCAGTTTTTCGCGAACGCGCCGGTGTGCGATCAAACTCTGGATCGTGCAAATGCGCAGGCCGTGTTTCTTGCGGAACTCCATCAACTCCGGCAACCGCGCCATGGTACCGTCATCGTGCAAGATTTCGCAGAGGACACCTGCCGGTTGTAGCCCCGCCATTCCTGCAAGATCGACGGCGGCCTCAGTGTGACCGGCGCGTCGCAACACGCCGCCATCCTTCGCGCGCAGCGGAAAAACGTGCCCCGGCTGATTTAGGTCTTCGGGGGACGATTTCGGATTCGCGATTGCCAGGATCGTGGTAGCCCGATCGTAAGCGCTAATGCCCGTGGTCACGCCGCGCGCGGCGTCCACCGAAACGGTGAAATCTGTCTTATGTTTCTCCCGGTTCCGCACCACCATGCGTTGCAAGCCGAGCTGCTCCGCGCGTTCATTTGAAATAGGCGCGCAAATCAAGCCGCGCCCGTGCGTAGCCATGAAGTTAATCGCCTCCGGGGTTACTTTTTCGGCGGCCATTACCAAGTCGCCTTCGTTCTCACGATCGGCATCATCCGTCACAATGACGATGCGGCCCTTGGCGATATCGCTTACCACATCGTCAATAGCGTCAAACTGAAATGTCTCCTTCGTCTTGGCGATCATCGAAATAATACCATTACGTCCCCAGCCGTCCTGAGCAACTCTTACTCGTCTGCTCGTTAAAAGCATTAAAGCGTTGAAGCGTCTTCGTCCGCTGTCATCTTGAGCGGAGCGAAGCATCTTTAGCATGCGGCAGATGAGCGCCCAGGAATGATCAGAGATTCTTCGCGAAGCCTGTCCTGAGCGAAGCTGAAGGGCTCAGAATGACAAAGAAGGGATGCCGCGATTGGGAGCCAACGCTAGGATTGCGCAAAGGACGAAAAAAGAAAATGCTAGCAGCACTGGGCAGCTCATGATGGATAAATCGGAGAAAATTTTCGTTGCTGGTCATCGCGGGATGGTTGGTAGCGCACTCGTCCGCCGGCTCAAATCGGAAGGCTTCTCAAACTTGCTCGTTCGCGACAGATCGAAACTAGATCTCAAGAATGCGGTCACGGAATTTTTCGCCCAAGAGAAACCAGCGTTGGTGATTCTCGCGGCGGCAAAGGTCGGCGGCATTAAGGCAAACAATGACTTTCCAGTCGAATTCCTTCTCGAGAATTCGCGAATCCAGAACAATGTTATTCAGGCTGCATACGAGAATGGCGCGCGCAAACTTCTCTTTCTTGGTAGCTCGTGCATTTACCCGAAGTTTGCGCCGCAACCAATCCCGGAAACGGCATTGCTAAGCGGACCGCTCGAGCCAACCAATGAAGCTTACGCCATTGCGAAGATTGCCGGGATCAAGCTTTGCCAGGCGTATGCTCGCGAATACGGTGCGAATTTCATTTCGGTAATGCCCACAAACCTTTACGGTCCCAACGACAATTTCGATTTGGAAACATCACATGTTCTCGCCGCCCTCTTGCGTAAGGCGCATGAGGCGAAAGCGCGGAAAGATCGAAAGCTGATCGTGTGGGGCTCGGGAAAGCCGCGCCGCGAATTTCTGCTTGTGGACGACCTGGCCTCAGCGTGTCTCCTGCTGCTGGAGAAATATGACTCCTCGGAAATCATCAATGTCGGGTGCGGCGAAGACATCTCGATCCGCGAACTGGCGGAGCTAATCTGCGAAGTGGTTGGTTTCGACGGCGATCTTGCCTGGGACGCAACTAAACCAGATGGCACGCCGCGAAAGCTCTTGGACGTTTCAAAGCTGCGCGCTCTTGGTTGGAAGCCGTCGATTCCGTTGCGAGACGGGATCGCCCGAACCTATGAATGGTTTCTCGCGAACTGTGCGAGGTGATCTGTTTCAAAGGGCAGGTTCTTACGATTTATATGACCCATTGGACCCAAGCGCGGGTTGACCCGGATAGCTTTCCGCGTTGACTGCGACCGGTGATGAATAACCTGCGCATCGGAGTTGTTGGGGTTGGTCACATCGGGAGCAACCATGCGCGGCTGTATGCGGAAATTCCATCGGCCGAGTTCACCGCAGTGTATGACGTGGATCATTTCAGGAGCCGCACCATCGGTGGGAAATTCGGTGCGATACCTGCCAAATCGCTCGACGAATTTATTGAGATGGTCGATGCCGCTTCCGTGGCAACGCCAACTAATACGCACTACGCGATAGCGCACGCTCTCCTGACAAAAGGCAAACATGTGCTCGTCGAGAAGCCGATCACGGATAATACCGCGCATGCTACCGAGCTGGCGGAGTTAGCCACGCGTAGTGGTCTCATTTTGCAAGTTGGCCACGTGGAACGGTTCAATCCGGTTTTAGGTGCGTTAGAATCACATCTCACCCATCCCCGGTTCATCGAAGCGCATCGGCTCGCGCCTTATTCCGAACGCAGCACCGATATCGGGGTCGTTCTCGATTTGATGATCCACGACCTGGAAGTTATTTTGCATTTTGTGCGCTCGCCGCTCTGGAGTATCGACGCGGTGGGCGTGCCGGTCCTTAGCCGCAGCGAAGACATCGCCAACGCGCGACTCCATTTTGAAGACGGTTGCGTGGCAAATGTTACCTCCAGCCGTATCAGTCCCGAGCGGCTTCGCAAGATTCGCATCTTTCAAGAGGACGCCTATCTCTCGCTCGATTATCAAAATCAAAGCGGCGAAATCTATCGACGGGTTCAGGGACGCATCACGCGTGACCGAGTCGACATTGAACGGGAAGAACCGCTCAAGCTTCAGCTGGCTTCGTTTATTGAATGCGCTAGCACGGGGCGCGAACCCCGCGTTTCGGGTTCTCAAGCGACAGCGGCATTGAAGCTAGCGGTCGAAATAACGAAGCGAATCGCGCCCGGTGGGTAATGGCTCGCTGATGTATTCAGCCGCTGATTCCTGTAGCCACCGCCCTGCGGGCGGTTTCTTAAAGTGCTTCGAGCGCGGACGGGCCACAGGCCTGTGGCTACAAGCAGAATGAAATCAAAGACCATCTTTTTCGTCGCCGGTGAAGTAAGCGCAGACAATCACGGCGCCGCATTGATGCGTTGCCTGCGCGGGTTAGACAACCGGCTCCAGTTTGTCGGGCGCGGCGGCCCGCAAATGCGAGAGATTGCTGGTGAGCAATTCAAAAATTGGACCGGCGAGGCAGCAGTCCTCGGTTTATGGGAAGTACTCAGGAAATATGGTTATTTCCGCGAACAGTTTCATGAAACGTTGCGCGAAATTCGGGAGAGCAAGCCTGACGCGGTAGTCCTGATTGATTATCCAGGTTTCAATCTGCGTCTCGCCCGCGCATTGCGAAGGCAAGCGCCGCGACAAAAGATAATTTATTACATCAGTCCTCAAGTATGGGCTTGGGACCATGGACGCATCAAAAGAATGGCGCACTTCATCGATCTGGTACTCTGTATTTTTCCTTTTGAAACCGATCTTTACAACCAGGTGGGCTTGCGCGCGTTGTTTGTTGGTCATCCCATGATCGAACGATTGCAGGACCGGAAAATCGACACTCAGCGTGATCCGAATTTAATCGGGCTCTTCCCCGGTAGTCGCTCCCGCGAGGTGCGAAAAATTTTCCCGGTAATGCTGGAAACTGTGCGTGAACTTCGGAAGCACAACCGGAATCTGCGTTTTGAAGTCGCAGCTGCATCCGAGCAACTTGCTCTCGAGATGAGCCCGGCCGTCGCCGGACTGGATCAATCACAAGATGGGGAGGCAATTCAAATCAAGGTCGACGAAACAGCGGTAATTATGCAGCGCGCATGGGCTGGGATTGTCGCTTCAGGGAGCGCCACGTTGGAAGCTGCTTATTTTCGATTGCCTTTTGTGCTGATTTATAAAGTTATGTGGCCGACATACCTGGCTGCGCGACTCGTCGTGAATGTGAAATATCTTGGTATGCCTAACCTGCTTGCAGATAAAGAAGTGGTTCCGGAATTCATCCAATATCGGGCAAAACCGCGTGCCGTCGTCGAAGCCGTGCAACCGCTGATTGAGAATGCAAACGCGCGTGAGAGGATGATTTCGGAGTTCGATTCAATCATTGGCAGATTGGGGGAAACCGGAGCAAGCGAAAGAGCGGCCCGAGCAATTATTGAAGAGATGGGAACGGCGACTTAACTAATCACGCATGAAAATTTGGGATATTTCACGAACCCTTTCGAACGACCTTGCAGAATGGCCCGGTGACGAGCCGTGTTGCTTTCGGTTGACGAGACAGAAAGCGAAAGGTGAAAGCGTGAATCTGGGCGCGATCAGCATGAGCGTGCATAACGGCACGCACGCCGACGCCCAGTTCCATTTTGACACGAATGGCGAATCGATTGAGAAAGCACCGCTCGAAACTTATCTGGGGCGCGCGACAGTTGTCGACCTTGCGCAAGCTTTCTTAGATTCGAAGGAGAAACACCTGATCACAATCGAGGACCTCCGGCCGTCTGCCGAAGCAATAGCGGCCACCTCCCGGGTCCTTGTAAAAACTGGTCGGTGGAGTGATTCCGCAGTTTTTCCAAACCAAATTCCTGTGATCGCTGCCGATGTGCCGGCGTGGCTGCAGAAAAATGGCGTCAAACTGCTCGGGATGGATCTTCCGTCCGTCGATGAGATCGATTCGAAATCGTTGCAGAACCATCATGCGCTGGCCCGTGCCGGCATCGCCATCGTTGAGTCGCTAGATTTGAGTGATGTTGCTTCCGGGATTTATCAGTTCGCGGCGCCGCCTCTAAAAATCGCCGGTGGCGATGGCGCGCCGATGCGCGCAATTCTCTGGCGCGAGTGAATGATTCATTCCATTCGCACGCATTGTAGTGGCCGCTGTCCTCAGCGGAATGGGCTTTCCCGTGCTGGAACGCGCTGCGCTGAGGACAGCGCACGCTACAGCCAAGCCATATGACAGGAAGACTGCTCGAAGATCCGCGCGCCGTTTGGGCCGTTGCTGCTGTTAGCTTTCTTTTGTTTCTCATCGGCAATTTGCCATGGCAGCTCGATGACTACGATCAGGCGAAGCAAGCATACACTTCCTTCGAGATGATCAAGGAGGGTCGCTGGTTCTATCAGCAGACGCCGCACGAACGCGTGGCAACAAAGCCGCCATTGGTGGGATGGGTTTCAGCTGGTCTCTTTGCAATGACTCGCTTATGGGAGCTCTCGTGGCGGCTGCCATCGCTCCTGGCTGCCGTTGCGCTGGCAGTATTGCTGTTTCGCACCGCCAGCTCCGCGTATGGATCAATTGCCGGTCTCGTTGCGCTCAGTGCGTTTGGATTGAATCTGCTGACTCCGCGCCTGGCAACTCTGGTGCGCACTGACATGGCACTGGCATTTGTAATCTTCCTTGTTGGTCTGCTGATATGGCAAAAAATTGAAAGGCAGGAAGAATGGAAGCCGCGGGATCGAGTTTACCTTTTCGCATTGCTCACCATCGCAATGCTGATCAAGGGTCCGATTGTCTACGCGTTCTTACTTCCCGGCATTGTGTTGTTCCAATGGCGCCATGGTAGGGCGCGACCGCCGGGCGCGCCGCTCAGCGCCTGGTCTGGCTGGTGGCCATGGATCGCTTCACTAGCTGTTTTCTTGTTATGGGTCACCGGCGGCATTTTGTTTCAGTCCGGCTTCTTTGATGAAGTGGTTATGCGCGAATTTTTGGGGCGTTTTGGCGAAACCATTCATCGTCCGCAGCCGCTTTATTTTTATTTGCCGCATCTGATTCACAAATTTGCTCCGTGGAGCATCCTGCTGATCGCGATTGCAATTTTCAATCTTGCGTCGCGCCGATGGAGAATAGGTACCGCATTTCGCGAGATCTCGCCGGATACCTTCTGGCTGCTTTGCTGGAGTGTGGGCGGCTTGATCGTGATGTCACTAGTTCCATCCAAGCGGGTTGACAGAATCTTTCCGGTTATTCCGCCGCTTTGTTTGCTGCTGGCGGCACAGGTTTCTAGTGGATTCAGCTCGCTGCGCCGACCGGACTTTCTGAGCCAGACTGGGTGGCGTCCCTATCTAGCCATCGCGCTCCTGTTCGCGATCTTGTTTACTGGCGGTTATACAATTTGGAAGGTAGTTACCGGCTATCGCGATCATCGTGACGCGCTCGCTGTTTTTGGACGCGACGTTCGTCGCGAAGCGGAGGCGCGTCACTGGCGCTACGAAGCTGTTTCTGCGAAAGACGAGGGTCTGCTTCTTTACTTGCGGAAAACGCACTACCTCGCGCCAGATGGCGCCATCGCCGAATGGAACGGTGGAAATCTCGATGCGCTGGTGGTATCAACTGAGAAAGCGCCCGTTTTGCTGCGCGACCTTCAACGTGCTGCCATCTTTCAATTGAAATCAATTGAAAGAAGAGAGGAGGAGAACAAGGGCTATCTTTTAATTACGCGCTAAGCTCCATCCAAGCTCGACGCCAGTCGCTACTAGTCGTCTTGTTGAAGCCAGACGTACCGCCTCCCGTTCCAGTAGACCAATAGGCAGAAATTGTTCTGTCTATTTCTTTGGGTTGCCTCATTCATGTCTGATCCGCACCAGTTCCTCCCTGTCTCCAGTTCTGGTGTCAACAGTCAGGACATTTCCAACGCCCGGCGCGTAGAATTTGTATTCGAGGAGATCGGTTTCCAAAGGCGTGGTTTCTTTCGATTTCAGGCAATTGTGGAACGTCCCAGCTGGCACGGTGACCGACGCGGTGAGACTGACGGTTTCCGCAAAATCCTCGGCATTAGCCAAAGAGAATTCCTGACGGTAAAAATCGCCGATGGCAGGATGAGCTTTCATGATAATTCCCGGTTTGTCCCCGTTGACACCACCCATGAACGTGCCCTCAATGGTGGTGATCAAGCCATCCTCAAGCTCGTGGGTGTTTTCGCCAAAATACCACACGTTGCCATCTCTATCCTGGGCGAACCAATCGAGCGTATCTTCCGTCAGCGTGCCGTCCACAGTGACCGTATCGTGGACTTCGACGCAGGTGACGCCGAGGATCACCTTGGTATGGTGCGTCACGGCGAACTCATCGTGTTCAAAACCCTGGGCGGTATGACCCTCATAGATGAAGGTCGTGCCCGGCCTTAATGGGAAGTAAGGATTATCGATCCGAGTGACGAAATTCGACGGATCGATCACCGGGTCGTACGGTGTTCCGCCGAGCCGCTCGCAGGCTGCCAATCGCGCGTCGTTTTGTTCCTGGCAGGTCTGCCGCTCGTCGTTCAGATCCGCCGACGCTTGCTTCCGGCACTCCTCCCGTGCGTCAGGATCCGCAAGGTTGTCGCACTTCCCCAAGGCGAGCCAGTAATCACTCTGGGCTGCCGCCTGACAGGACGCCAAGACGGCCTGCGCAGTCCGGCGACAGAAATCAGGCTGCTCCACGGCCGCCTCACCGCTAACCAGAGCGAACAGGAGAATTGTCACTCCGATCGTCAACCTAGCCGACTGAAGCAAGCTGGCCGATTGTCCATGGCCTGACTGATCTTTGATACCGAGAATGTTCAATTGGGAGCGTGTTTTCATAGTGTCTGCTTTCTGATGTTTTTTCGCCGGGGCATTATACGCTACAAACCCGCCTGGATTAATCCATCGGATTGTTAGGAGCCATTGCTAAATTCGGGACAGTGTCAGCGTCGCTCAAAACTGTCTCCGTAAAATATCTATCCGCTTGCCTTCCCTCTTTCGAGCGGGAAAAAATGCGAACATCCTGGCGAGTCTGCCGGCAGTGCTCACATCGCATTTAACACCCTTCGACAGTAATTACGCGATGACGTCATTCGCGGCCATCCTAGTCGCCCTGCTGGAACCAGACGTAGCGCTTGCCGTTCCAGTAAATCAGCGCGCTAGCGGCCTCGCTCTTGCCCACGAGCAGCGCATCGCTACGGAGATGTGGGACACGTCCTTCAACTTCCTGGGAGGCGCGTCCTTTGGAACGAACCTGCCAGGAATCCATCCACTCGAAGTCATCACCGCCATTGCCGATTGCGTTTCCCGCTCCGACAACCGTTACCTTGTCGGTCGCACCATTGATGATCGCAATTCCGAACTTTCCGGTCGAACGTTGCTTGACCAGGACCGCAATATCAGCCTTACCATCGCCAATGAAATCGCCGCGCAGATAGAATGGATTTACGCGAAAGGAGAGCTCGTACTCCTTCGGCAGCAAACCATTCGTGACGGCTCTATTGATCACCTCAGGAATATCATACAGCTGTGCAGTCGCGTCCGGCGTTGCAGATTTCGTGGCATCGGACTGGGTTATAACTTTCGTTTTTAAATCAATCTGGTACGTGTTACCGCGCTCCGATATCACGAGGAGCGTACCATCGCGAACGTTCAGCTTATTAATGAAAACCCACTGAACATCTTCCTCCAGCCGTGGCTCAATGTGGTTCGTAAACACCGTCAATTCCCAGAGCTTTTTATTGCTCTGAACATCCCACGCTTCGATGTACGCGCGGCGCCCATCGTCATTCGGTGCTACGTAGCGGATACTGTCGTGAATCACTGGCTCAACCCTTGGCGGCGCGGAACGCTTGGCGAGTGCGAAATACGGAAGAAATGCCATCGCAGAAAGCACAACAGTCAGTCGCATCATAGGCCTCAAGCACTTACAAGGCATCTTAGAATGTCATTCTGAGCGAAGCGAAGAATCTCGGATCCCTTTTGGGCCGATACCCAAC
>QHOS01000063.1 GCA_003219415.1 Verrucomicrobiota bacterium
CCGGATCGTCCGCGCCCAACGCGAATTTTCGTTCATCGCGCAACCTGATGGCCACAGCGTCCAAACCAGAAACATTATAAAGCCAGCCGTAGGGCGTCAGATGAATTCCCCAGCCGTACCACCAACGGATGCGGATTGGTTTCGCATGCGCCGATTTCAGCGAGGAGCACCTGCTTTCGGACAATCCCAATCCCAAATGACCATGCAAAATTTTATCGTCGATCCTGATTGTCAGTTTGCAGAACACCACCGCGCAAATCAGGAGTATCACTTCAATAATGAGGAAAGTCCCTGGACCTCCTTGCGCAAAAATTCCCGTGATTGCGAGGAAAACAGCCACGCCAAGCGCGACCCAAATAATCGTGTACCCAATCTGCGTGTGTTCGTATTTAGTCACAGAAGTTCGCCTCGCGCCGGGCCATCCTGCGACTGCTGAAATTTCTCCAGGGACTTTACTAAATTTCCCGGCAGTGGACGCACGCGATCAAAAATGCGTGCGGCCAGCGGCTTGGCTGTTGTGTAACCCGCGGCGAACATTTCCAAGCGAGCGTCGAGATTATCGATGTAATGTAATGCCATTGCTTCCGGCGTTTTCGGATCAACAGGCGAACCCAACTGCTTGTCGCCGTGATGCGAACCAATAAGGTGCAGAAGATGTATGCGCACATCTTCGGAGGGCGGGCGATATCTTTTCCAGACATCGACGTTTTCGGCGGCGAGCTTTTGCCATAGCGAATTGACTAGCTCGAGCCCAATCGAAATGTGACCAACCAGTTCACCAAGCTCGTCGTAGCTCATAACGAAACCAGTTTCGGAAAACTGATTTTCCCAAAGCTTACCCGAGTCGTGAAAGAGAATGCCCGCGATCAAAAGATCGAGGTTTAACTGCGAATAGAGAGGCGCAATAGCCCTCGCTAGGCGCATCATTTGCGCGGTGTGCTCGACGAGGCCGCCGCGCCGGGCATGGTGATATTTGCGAGCCGCTGCGGCGCGACGAAATCGATCGCCCCATTTGTTGACGAAGATTTCGGATAATGCGCGAAGGCGAGGATCAGCGATCGTGCCTATGGATTGCACGATAAATTCCCAGTCAGATTTTTGCTTTGTGCGCAAGTCTGCCGGTCCTTCCAGCAATTCTTTTCTCTCTTGTTCAGAGAGTGGCCGGACCGTCCACTTATCTGCTTCGAGTCCGTATTGAGGGTGTACACGAAAGTCGCCAGTGAGCTCGATGAAACTTTCGCTGGTGAATGCGCTGCATGATTTGTAAGCGGGATGATCACTCCATACTCGTAGCGTCATTCGATCGCACGCATCTGCCAAAGCCAATTCGCAGTACGGTTTGCCTTCGCGTTGCGTCTTTGCAGTGGCCGCTTCTACCTGGACATGTACGCGTGCAGGCACCGCGCCATTCTGCGCCGCGCGGCGAATTTCAGTCAGTGTCATCAAATCCATCGCGTCAAATCTACCACAAGCCACAAACGTGCTACGCTTTATTGTCCCATGTTTGTCACGCACCTTGAATGCAGCGCGTGCGGCGGTCAGCACGAATGTTCACGCCTGCAGAATCTCTGTCTTACCTGCGGCAAACCGCTCTTTGCGATGGTCGATCTCGCCGCTGCGAGTCAGACGCTGAAGCGCGAGACACTGGCGACACGGAAGAAATCATTATGGCGTTATTGCGAAGTGTTGCCGCTGCCAAGTGATGTTGAGCCGGTCTCATTAGGCGAAGGCGGAACGCCGCTAGTGCGCGCAGAAAAATTCGGCTACGACATCGATCTCTGGATCAAGGACGAGTCGGTAAACCCGACGCAAAGTTTCAAGGCGCGCGGGATGAGTGTTGCTGTGTCCATGGCAAAACATCTCGGAGCAACCAAGCTCGCTGTCCCCAGCGCCGGCAATGCTGGCGGAGCGCTTGCCGCCTATGCGGCTCGGGCCGGCCTCGAAGCGCACATCTTCATGCCGCGCGATACGCCGCAGGCAAACATCATCGAGTGTCGTGAGTTGGGCGCTCATGTGACCTTGATTGACGGATTGATTACGGATTGCGGCGCCGAGATCGCGTGGCGGAAAGCGAAGGAAGGCTGGTTTGACATGTCCACGCTCAAGGAGCCGTATCGCGTCGAGGGAAAAAAGACGCTTGGTTACGAGTTAGCGGAGCAATTCAACTGGCAGTTACCGGAGGTAATTCTTTATCCCACCGGCGGCGGAACCGGGCTCGTCGGAATGTGGAAAGCGTTTGGTGAAATGGAGGCGCTCGGCTGGATTGGCGGAAAACGCCCTCGCATGTTCGCGGTACAAGCCGCCGGTTGTGCGCCAATCGTCCGCGCGTTCGAAGCCGGAGAAAAAAACGCCGCCGAATTCCCCGATGCGCACACAATCGCCTCTGGTTTGCGTGTTCCCAAAGCGATCGGTGATTTCCTGATCCTGAATATCCTTCGTCAATCTAGCGGCGGCGCCATTGCCGTTGATGATGAAGAGATGATCCGTGTCGCGCGCGAAGTAGGATCGAGCGAAGGTCTCTTCGTTGCTCCCGAAGCCGCCGCGTGCTTCGCTGCTCTAAAGTCGCTCCGTTCCGCTGGCAAAATTGGTTCGGGTGAACGCGTGGTCATTTTCAACACTGGGTCCGGAATCAAGTACCTCGACTGCTACCAAGACCAGTAAGCAATCTCGCTCATTTCCGCTTACCCACGAAGATCGAGATTCGTTTAGCGAAGGCCTTCGCGGGCTCGGCATAGAAACGTCGCCCGAGTTCGAGCGCATTTGTGCGCAATCGTTTGCCTCGCTTACGGATTAGCTTCTCGAGCTGTGCGAGTTCATCACGGAGCGCTTCATCGCTGCTTTCCTTCTCCAGGCGCTCCCAAAGGAAAGCCAAATCGTGCTCGCACCCCAGTAGTTCGCCCAGAACTTCTGCGTCGTGAGCCATCTCTGTGAGAACCATGCGGTTAAGCGGCTGCAAAATGCGCAACTGATACCAGAGATCTTTCACCCGCTTGCGCCAGGCATGAAAATTTTCCGGATCCAGGTCATTAATCGTTTTCGCAAGGCTACGTTGACCGCGTTTGTAGATTTTTCCCACTGCGCCGCAAATTTGCTTCCAGGTCAAGCACTGCAAAGGCCATTTCATCAGACGCGCTTCCACGCGTTCCAGTTGCGGGATCGCTTGTTTTTGCCAGCCGGCAAACGCCGCGGAAAAACTTTCCCGTTCCAGCGACAACAATTCTTCGATACGTGGAAATGGATTGTCCTCTGGCCCCTTTGCCGTTTCGTCGCGCAATTGAATAAGCGTTTGCAGTCGCACTTGCGCATCGCGCAGGTCCGAAACAAGTCGTCCGATCTTGCGTACGCAGCGATCTTCGCGCGCGTGCCGATCCTTACCAACTTCGGTAATGGCAAGGCGCATCGCCGCCCGGACCTTTTTGAGGTGCTTGCGCACTTCATGCACGGTGACGCCCCGTTGTCTTGCGGGGTGCCGGCACAACTTCAGAGCGGACCCGATCTGTTCCCGGAAGACTCTTTTCAGTCCGTCGGGCAACGATTCGCGTAACTTCAAACGAAAGCCCATAGAACTCTCTGCTTACTCGTTAGCGAGTCGCACGTTGCTGTAACGTTTTTCCCCAGTCACTTCCCGGCCAAACCAGGAAAGCGGTCTGAATTTTCGGCAGCTGAGGCGGTCGGGGAATTCCACTTCCGCTACCACGAGACCGGCGTGTCTGCCCTGATAAATATCAATCTCAATGACTAGATTTTTCCAGGGAATTTCGCAGCGCACCTTGCGCAATCTTCTCCCCGCGGTGCCTGGCCAGAGCGCGGCGAACTGTTTTGGGCTAAGCCTGATCTCGCGCTCTTCCCTGTGGCTGCCGCGGCCCACCTTGAAAGTCAGCGTTGCGGCCTTCCCTTTTTTGCGGAGACGGACCTGTCTGCCTGCGGATTCGCTCGCCAGATAACCTTGGTCGATAATGTAGCACCGCGAGCCCTTCAGTTTATCGGGCAGCCGCTTAAGCAAAAATTTGCGTTCAATTTCCCGATTGTTTGCTGGTGGACCGTTGTTTTGCACAAGGCCAACATGCTAAACGCGACGAGTTTGGTGTCGAGATTTTCGCGTTGGCTCCTATTAACACCTTGCTTTAGCGAGGGGCTTCCCGCTAGAGAACGAGAAACCGCTTCAACGGTTTGTCTTGCGCGGGCGTTCCCGGCCGTCTCTCCCAACTCTCTTAAGTCAGTGCGCGTTGGAAAAATTCCTGTAATGCGCCTGCGGCTGCAAGGATTGGCCAAGCTGAAATCGCCACGATTATCGCAAAGAACAGCGCCTCGATTACAAACTCCAACCTGTTTTCACCCGCGAAATACCTCCGGGTCAAATCGCGGAACGACCCGCGGATAGGTGAGGCTTTCTTCGCTGTTCCATTGATCACCTTTCTTTTGATCGACGTTTCCCTCGGCGTTCCTTTGATCACCGT
Source organism: Verrucomicrobiota bacterium (assembly GCA_003219415.1). Lineage (GTDB taxonomy): Bacteria > Verrucomicrobiota > Verrucomicrobiia > Chthoniobacterales > UBA10450 > Udaeobacter. The sequence continues at coordinate 4,458 of QHOS01000063.1, forward strand.
TCTCCTCACTGTGATGACGCTCATAGTGACTTCCGATAAACCGGCGCGCGCGACACGTCATGTTACGAATCGCGAAGATTGCGTGACGAACAGGTCACGGGCGTTACTCGAATCATCCCCTTGCAACAACTTCGGGCAAAAGCGTGATCGAAACGCGGGTGACAAGCCTGAGCAAGTCCTTGTCACGGGACCGGCGCTCAATTTTTTTGTCCGATCGTTGAGACCATATCGACGATCAACGAGTCAATCTTGCGCAAGTCTTTCCGCCGGCCTTTTTCCGGTTTCAATTTGCGATTGCGAGCGACGATCGTGAGATCGCGGATTTGGTGCAGCATTTCGCGAGACACGTTTTCGATCGGCCCATACGATCTGAGCACGGCGAGACAAACAAGCAGATCATTTTCAAGCCGAGCGATGTATGCTTTAGCAGTCGTTCGCAAATCGCGGTGCAGCGCATGAAGTTCGGATTCAAGCATGGTTACCGGTGATGATTCCCGCGATCTTCGGCCGCGGGTTCGTTTGCGTTTCACCTTTGTTTTCATGCAACAGAGCCCATCAGTTCAGGCTCCGCCGAGCGCATTTGCACCCGCTGGGCCCGCGGCAAATAATCAACCATGTTGATCTGGCCATCGTCGCCCTCCACAAGTGCCGAGCAGCTTTCCACCCAGTCACCACAGTTGTAATATGTGACGTTGCCGAACTCCCGGATAGCGGGGCTATGAATGTGGCCACAGAGCACGGCATCTACGTGATAGCGTTCCGCATAATGCGCGACAGCAGCTTCGAATTTGCCAATGAAGCTGACGGCGTCTTTCACCCGCCGCTTTGCATACGCGCTAAGCGACCAGTAGCCTAGGCCGAAGCGTCGTCTGACGAAGTTGATGAGCGGATTCAGCGAGAGCAAAAATTGATAGCCAACGTCACCGGCGAATGCCAGCCACTTCACGTTTTGCACCACCGCGTCCAGTTCGTGTCCATGAATGATTAAAATGCGTTCTCCACAGGCCGTCACATGAATGGCGTTCTCCTTGATGTCGATGTTCCCATAAGCACCCAAGAAGCTGGTTACTAGCTCGTCGTGATTTCCGGGAATATAAATTACGCGAGTGCCCTTGCGCGCCTTGCGCAGGATTTTTTGGATGACGTCGTTATGTTGTTGCGGCCAATAAATTCCGCGGCGTAGCGACCAGATATCAATGAGATCACCCACAACGTAGAGCGTCTCGAAGTCATTCTCGCGAAGAAAATCGAGCAATGCTGTGGCATTGCAGCCGCGCGTGCCCAGATGCATGTCGGAGATCCAGCCGGTGCGGTAATGCCTCGGTACCGGCAGTTGCTCTGGCGATTTCCCGAATGAGAAACGCTGTTGAGCTATAAAAATCTGCGTTGAATCCCTTCGGGGAAAGGTGGACGCCTGCATTCCCGGTCAGAAACAAGCGTAAGAATCGAGAAGCCTCCGGGCAAAAGAATTACTGTTACGTTTGTGTGGCAAAACCGCGACCGTTTGCAAAAAGCCCGCCGCGGGAAATTCCCGCGGCGGACTTTGATTGACCTAACCGGACTAGAATTTAAAATTCAGATTCGCTTGGAATAATTGATATTGGTCTTCCGGATTGATTGTTATAGCGTCGGGAATTCCCCCTGTACCGTAGGAGCCGTTGATACGCCAGGCATACGACCAAGTGACGTTGAAGAATACTGCATCAGCCAGCATGTATCCGGCTGTCACGACGACGCCTTGCTGATTCAGCAGGGCGTTGAACAAGTCTGTATCGATCAGGTTCGGATCCAGCGAGAATTGTTCCTGGTGTTGCCAATAAGCCTCGAGCTGCCAGTCGTGCTTTTTCTTTAGCTGACCAATACCGAGACCACCTTCATAGGCGTAGCGCTGGCCACCACCTCCTGGATGGCCTGCCGCTGAAGCGCGATCGTCCGCTTCGAAGTTCGTCGCAAAATCCCCAAAGGCGCGCATCGGAATTTTCCCAACTTTCCACCCGATCTCGGCCGGGATGTCGAAGACCAAAAGACTGTTGATACCCGTTTGATTGCCATTGGGATCGCCTGAGAAATGCACGTTAAACGTGTTGCCGTCGCCGGTGTAGTTGTAGAGGGTTGGCGCGAGCTGGAAGTACGCAATGTGCGGGAAATCAAACTTTGCCCCGACCTGCCAGCCGAGCATGAATGCATTGGTGTTCGGGGTGAGCTGAGTCTCACCGCCTATTGGCTGCGTCGTTGTCGGGCGCGGGCCAATTGGGTTTGTCGGGTTAGAATCGTCATAAACAAACTGACCGAAGTTTGCGAAGACGTCGATTTTTACCAACGGTTCCGCTGGTGGTGGCGGCGCTACGTTTTTCCCGTCCTTGCTATATGACACTGGCGCCGCTGCTCCGCCACCGATGGTGAACGTGTGTTTCCATTGCTCGGCCAACCCTTCCGGGTTGATGTCGTCGTCCCACACCATTCGCGTGTTGACGAACGGGTTCGGCATTCGGCCGCCGGTAAACGTAAAGCCGGGGAAGCCCTTGTAACCGCCATATGCCTGGCCGACAAAGACGCCGTCATCCCCCTTCGCGAATGGTCCGCCACCACCGGGCGACGTGGTCGACGTGTCGGCACCGATAGTTACGTTCGTTGAGCGTGCGTTGGCGCTCGTCTCCAAGCGGACGCCGAAGAACCAGTCGTCGAGAAGGGTTCCGCGAAGGCCTATGCGAAGACGATAGCGTTCACGCTCGCGCTCCTGCCAGTCATTTGAGTTATTCTGACCGAGCTGAAAGTGATCGGGAAGTCTGCCACCGCGGTATTCATAGCGCAGACGCAGATCACCAAAGAGCTCCAATTCGGTGATTGCTGGGAACAATTTCCATTTTTCGGCACTTGCTAACTGGGGCACGAATTTCTCGACATATGTCTTTCCGTCGCTGGTCACTTCCGTCTTGCCTTTGCCTTCCGCCCCAGCGACAGGCTCCCATGCCGTCCGCTTCTTTAATCCCGAAACCTCCTGTTCAAGCTCGGCATTGCGCTTTTGTAGCTGGCCGACGGCCTGTTCGAGCTTTTGCAGCCGCTCGGCATCGGATCCTTGAGCTCTTAGCGGCTGTGCCGCCAGTGAAAGAACTACAGCCAGGCTCGCTCCGGCTGCGCGTAAGATGTTTTTTTTGGTGAACATTCGTTTCTCCTTTTTGTGATGATTTTTCAGTTGCCTGAGGGGGACACGGTTAAGTGAACGCGTGGAGGCTAGAAACCGATTGTTACAGGCGTATGACGAAGAAGTAACAATTCGGCGAACTTTTCCGCGAGCCCTCCGGGAGCGGCGGTTTCCAAACTGCCGCGGGAAAATAGGACGACCGGACAGCCGTCTTTCTTGTCCGCTTTAGCGAAACACCGGCCTTACGGCGTCGCCGCTGGCGCCGGAGAAGAAGCAGGAGACACCTGAATTGGCGAACTCGCTGGAGAAGAAACGGGCGAAGTCTGAGGTGTTGCCGCGGCGGGAGAGGTAGCTGGAGCAGCTTGCTGTTTCATCAGCTCGCGCCGGAACGCGCTCTCCCCGCCGGTGCCCCGATGCGCATACAAAACCGACAACCCAAACGTGAGGGCGAAGAAAATGCCAGCCAGCCAGGTCGTGAACTTCACCAACACGTTCGTCGTTTGCGCGCCGAAAATGTTCTCCGTGACGCCCCCGCCAAATGCCGCGCCCAAGCCTTCGCTCTTTGGGCGTTGCATCAAGATCACTAGCACCATGAGCAGCGCCACCAGAACAAAAAACACCGACAGCAGATTGATCAGGAGGTTCATTGGAGCACGGAATATCTCTGAGACCGAAGTAGAAGCAAACGCCCAACGTCCAACGCTCAACGCCCAACGTCCAATTCAGAAACTTCAGCGTTGGGCGTTTTCTTAATCTGATCCCAAATCGCGTCCAGCTCAGCAAGGTCGACCTCACCCAATTTCTTGCCCCGGGATTGTAGTTCGTCCTCTAATCGATTGAAACGGGCGACGAATTTATCAGTCGCACCTTGCAACGCGCTTTCCGCATCGAGTTTGCATTTTCGTGCGAGATTGACGACTGCGAAGAGCAGATCTCCTGCTTCGTCCTCGATCGATTTCCGATCTTGCTCCAGGACGGCCTGTTTTAATTCCTGAATTTCTTCTTCAACCTTAGCGATCACATCGCGCACTTCGGTCCAGTCGAAATTCACGCGGGCAACCTTCGACTGCGCTTTTTGCGCGCGCATCAAAGCGGGTAGTGCCAGGGGCAAATCATCGAGATAATGCCCGCCTGCGTCGCCTGCGTTGCGACCAGGTTTGCCTGCTTTTTCAGCGCCCTTGATCGATTCCCATTGCCGCAGCACCGCACCGCTGTCGCGCGCATCGCTGTTGCCGAAGACATGCGGGTGACGCCGGATCAGTTTCTCCGTTACATCCTTGAGCACGCCGTCGATGTCGAACCGGTCGGATTCGCTCGCAATTTCGGCATGCATCACGATCAGCAGCAGCAGGTCGCCGAGTTCTTCGCGAAAATTTGGGCCATCGTTGGCGCGCACCGCGCCGGCCACTTCATATGCCTCTTCGATCAAGGCGGGCAACAATGATTCATGGGTTTGCTCCCGATCCCAGGGGCAGCCGCCGGGAGCACGAAGCTTTGCGACAATTTCGCAAAGTTGCCGGAAGTTGGCGTTGGATGATTGATCCTCGATATCAGTCGGCATGTCGTGTTTCTCGGCGCGCCCGGCGGGCGCCCCCTACCATCAAATTCGCCAGAGCGAGCGGTGCGTGCCGAACTCGGAGATTTCTCCGGACGATTTCTTGCTGACGTAAATTGTAATGGAAATCACAGTGACAAATGTGCCGGCAAAAATCAGCGCCACCAGCCAGGACGGTATGTGCCCGATGCGCAAAGCTTGATAAAACGAAACGAAATCGTTAATCGGCGCGTTGGCGTGCAAGAATACTTTCGTTACCCACGCCATCAGGATGAGAATGAATATGAAAATGTAATTGCGTTTCAGGCGCCGCCCGACGGCTTCCAGTTTGCTGATCTTGAAGCACGGCAGAATCAGATCTTCGCAAACGAGCTTTTTCCATTCACCGTGGAGCATCTCGCGATTTTCCATTACCATGGGGACAAGAAAATGCGCTTCGAGCATTCGAACACGCGCGCGAAAGGCATCATAGAAACGGTAACGACGCGCTTCGATCCATAGCAATACCCAGACGATGGCGAGGTTGAAAAAGAAAATAATGTGAGGCACTTCACGCGTGGAAAATGCGATGGTGATAATGGCGGTGGTACTGGTGATTGCCCAGTTTGACGTGACGTCCAACCGTTGCCGCCAGACCATGATCCGTCCCATTTCGCCGCGGTAAAAATGCGACATCGCATTGACATAGCCCGGGTCGTAAATGCTCCGTTGGACGGAGACGGTCCTCTCCTCGTTTTCTGCTAAGGCTGTGTTTTCAGTTGCCACGGGTCCTTATTTAACTGGATAACTGGCTTTGCTGGATAATCCAATAAATCTCTCCGCTCCCAATGGCTATCACGCTGACTGATCTGCTTGACGAAAAACGGGTGATCCTCGGGTTGCGCTCGAGGAAAATGCCAAACGCGCTGCGCGAGATTATCGATTTGCTGGCGCAAAACGGAAAGATCGATAACCCGGAAGCGTTCTTTGAAAAGGTGCTCGCGCGCGAGCAGGCGCACCCCAGTGTGGTCGAAAACAGCGCCGTATTCCCTCACGCGCGAACAGACCTGGTTGATGAAATTGTCGTCGGCATTGGACGCAGTCGCGCCGGGATTCCATTCGGCCACAACGGAGTACGCGCCCGCTTGATTTTCGTGATCGGCGTTCCAGAACGGTTAGTGAATGATTATTTGATTTGCGTTGGGACGCTTGTTCGGTTGGTAAGAGATGACGCAACACGATCAGCGCTGCTACATGCCCAAACCCCGCGCGAATTTATCGACACGCTTACGGCGACGCTGTAGCTGCATTTCTGCCACGCCGAAAGTCGCCGCGGCGACCGAGGGCGGTGGGACGCGAGGCAGACGTTAGCCCAGTTGCCGGATTGCGCGAAGCACTGAGTCTACCTCCTGCGGAGTATTGACGACGCTGCACGCCACGCGCGCATACGACACGCGATAAGGAGTCGTTGAAGCAACGATACGTTGATCGAGAAGGCGCTTCACCACTTGCTCGGGCTTCATTCCCTTTACATCGAAGCAAACGATTCCTGCCGAAAGATTCTCGTCACGCGGCGTATAGAGCTGAATGTTGGGCATCCGGGCAAGTTCCGCCTTCATTTGACCGTTCAATTCGTGTATGCGCGCCGTGACTCGGGCAGGCCCCATGTCCTGGTGAAAATGAACCGCTGTCGGTAGCGCCCAATAATGTTCGAACGCTTGAAAGCCGCCCGGTGAAAACCATGCCGCGCGCGCCGGAGTCTGCGGGTCATGTTCCTGTTCCCAGGCTTCGAAAATGTCGGGCGAAGTAAACGTCGGAATTATTGGCCGCATCCGCTGCCAAACTGCGGGCTTTGCCCAGACGAACCCCGTGCCGCGGGGCCCAAACATCCATTTGTGTGTGCCCGTCGCAAACGCGTCGCATCCGAGGGCAGTGATCTTCGGATCTTCAACTCCCAACCCGTGCACGCCATCAACGATTAGCAGCACGCGATCCTTCTCTTCGCGACCGCGATTCGCTTCGGCAACGCTTTGCGCAATACGTGCGATGGGCAGGCGCACACCACTGCTGGAGTGGACCCACGTCACGCCGACAGCGCGGGTCTTTGGTCCGATTGCCTTGCGAACGCGTTCTGCGATTTCATCTGGCGAAATCGAGTTGTAAGAGTCGAAGAGCGGAATTTTTCGCCACGTCGCGCCGCAACGCCCAGTTGCCAGCCGAATGGATTCGTGATGCACGTAGTGGTCGTGCGTAGTTGTCAGGATTTCGTCGCCTTCGCGCAATGGCAGTCCGTGGTAGAGCAGAGCCAGACCGGTCGTGGTGTTTTGGGTAAGCGCGATGTGCTGCGGATCGCCACCGATGTAGCTGGCGATGGCCTGACAGACCTGCAGCGGAATGTTCACATTAGTCGGTTCGAAAATGGCGCTATCAACGGCAACAAACGGATTAGCGTCTATCCTTTCCCGGTATTGCTCGATCGCCTGCCGCACCGCCCGGGGGTGAGACGCGAGAAAGAACAAGGCGAGATGAATGTAATCAGGAGCCAGGTCAAACTCCCGGCGCACTGATTCCCAATCTTTGAAGTCAGGAGGCGTGCTCGGCTTGCTCTTCGCAGCGTGGACAAGAAGCGGCGAAAGCGCTCCGGCGGCCAGCGACAGCGAACCACTGACAAGAAAATCGCGGCGGGTTAGTGGCATGATTTTTCCTTTCTGCGCTCTAATGTTTTTAACGGAGAAACCGAAGCTTAATCGACTCTGATTAAAGCGCGCGACCGAATTCGTGAACGCTAGACTGCGGCGCGCTCGGCTGTAATCTCGCGCGGCGCAACGGCGGCGCTCGTGCTCGTTCGGTATCGCCAGATAGCAAACGCTACGAACAAAAGATCGAGAGCAACGAATATCGCCGTGTAAGTCTCGCCGCCAATGCCGAAGCCATAGCTATGCAGACCTTTGCCGAGCACAAAGTTCACGCCATACCATGCCATTAACACCGCGAGGAAACACACTACGCTTGCAACTGCGAGGCCAAACTGCGTCCACCAACCCGCCAGCCGGCCGTGCAATGCCAGTATGTAACAAAGCAACGCAATCAATGCCCACGTCTCCTTTGGATCCCATCCCCAAAATCTGCCCCAGGAATAATTTGCCCAGACTCGACCGAGGATCGTTCCAGCAGCCAGCAACAGGACACCGAGTTGAAGTACGCGATAAAGCCAAAAATGCAGCGGCGCGTCCGCGCGCGCGGCTGCAGGATTCCGCGCGTATCGCCAGAGCAAAATATGCCCAAAAACCCATTGCCAGCGCGAAGGCCGCATAACTGAGCGTGATAATGAGCACATGAATGGTCAGCCAAAAGTTATCGCGCAACACCGGGACCAACGGATCAATCCTTGCGGGGATGGCAATCGGCATTTGATGGACCAGCAACAGCGCGATAAGCGTGACCGGTAACGCCGCCAGCAAGTAGATGGGCGCCCGATAACGCACAAAAAAGATCATCCCGAAAAATGAGACCGCAAACGAGACCCAGATGATGGACTCGTACATGTTCGTCACCGGCGGCCGACCAGCGATCATGCAACGCATCACGATCCCAACCGCCTGAAACGCGAGGCCGAGTACCGCCACTACGACGCCGATGCTTTGCAGCGCGCGTCCCCGCCTGCGAAGATGTGCCGCAATCAGAATTACAAGCGCAATTCCGTAACACCAGATTGCCCGATAAAAGGCTTCGAAATGATTATAGCGCTTCCATCCATTATGTGAGCAAGTAGAGACTTTGCGTTTTAAGTAAAAACGCTGGCTCAATTCCGAAATCCATCGAAACGTGTGCCACAACAAGTCCTAAAAATTCCCAAGGCGCACGGAAGTTGGCTGCGTGTAACGATGTGACGCGCGGTCTTTGTAGGTATTGGCCTAAAGTCCTATAGGCGTGCCATCGCAGACATGGCAAAATTGTATTCAGAACAGCGCTAAGCAACCAGAGCAAAACCAGTGAAACCAATTGCTTTCGCCCTCCAACTCCACAAAGAAAAATGAAAAAACCTCAAAATAAATTTGCACGCGCTTTTGCGCTTCGAACCACACTCACGTTCGCCCTGATATCCGTATCTACATTTCTTTCAGGCGCTGCATCGCGTGCATGGGGTGCGGATATCATTTCGAACGGCCCGGTCAGTTATCTCAAGGGCAGCGACGCCATCAACCCGCGCCCTGGTATCCAAGGTGCCGGGGGCGAGTTCAACTCGCTGTTCTACGTGCTGCCTGGGGAAGGCGAGTCACCGGTGGCAGGCCGTTCGCACCAGCATCAGCTTCCAGACCAGCCGTTCTTCATCGCCTACGAGCCGACAGCCGGTCCGGTGCAATCGAATGATTGGTGGACGGGTGTCGGGCTCCAGTGGTACGTCGATGCAACCAACTCGGGCTGGGCGTTCAGTTGGGGCGATGGCGTGATTCGCTCAAGCGGATTCATCAGCGAACCCTTCTACTATCAGTTCGTCGATTTCACCGGTGCAAGTGGTTCACAGCAGCCTCCTCTTCCGCCGCCAGCCGGTCTGCGCCTCTGGAACCAGAACGCGATTGCCGTTAAGACAGACGGCAAGATCAAGCCGACCGACCCGTTCAATCCGGCGAACAACATCGTTGACCGCGCTTTCCTCGCGCCCGAAGTCCAGGCAGTGGTGACCGTTGGCTTGGAAGGCGTACATCCGCTGGGCACGACCAAGCCAACGAGGGGGCCTTGGACGAAGGTGCAGGTGCGGCAACATTCGGACTGGGGTGCGGTGCTTACCTACAAGGATGACCCCAACGAAATGGAGATCACGATGGCGAACGGATCGCCGTTCACATGGCTCGAGCGGAAACAGGGACAGGCAAATTTTCTGGTATGGGCTGGAGGTCCGACGGACCAGGGCGGTCGATGTTCAGGAACAGCACCGCAACGAAGGTCGTCGTGCTAGCGATGCCGCACAACGTCCGGTTCGATACCCCTTCACTCGAGCGAGCGGCCAGCAGTTTGATGCCGTTTGCGTGTAGAAAGATTGTCGGCACGCAAATCGACTACCCTCCCATTCCCGGTTCCCAGACCTCCGTTAACATAAACGGCGAGACCGTAACGTTGGGGTACTCGCCAACAGATCATCGTGTAGCTTTGCAGCTCCGGCTGGACACGCAGCCGTTTTTACCGAACTGCACGGCGTCCGACCCTATCCAGTTGCTGTTTCCCCATCATTTCAAGTCGTTGCACCCCGGTCAGAGACCGCTGGTGGACGGCCGGTACACTTGGAACAGTATTATGGGGCCACTGAGGCTCTACAAAGCCGGCGCATTCGTGCAGTTGATCGATACCGACGGTTTCCTGCCGTTTTTCCCGGACCAAGTGGTCGATTCCAATTTGCAAAATCCGCTCCAGGCACGGCAGTCGGCCGTGGAGGACATTTACGAAACGATGCGTAACTGGTTTTTCCTGGAAGAGTTTCAGACCGGCGGAAACCATATCGATTCGTTCCTTCGCAACATCGGTACTTACGACAATCAGCAGTTCAACACTTACGAGCAAGGCCTCTCTACTTTGATCGAGTCGCTTATGATCGCGGATCAGTTGGCGCACTCCACCAAGCTAACAGGCAATGACACCTCGACTAACAGCCTGCACGCTTGTCTGTGTAAACCTAAGACTCAGGTTGCGGCAGAGATGCGCGACTATATTTTACAGGCGCTCAAGGAATTGGTCGGACAATGGGCCGACGTTTATACGGCACAGTTTATCCAGTACAATCCGACGTTTAAGACCACCTACGGCTTTCCAGCAGGCTACGGGTCGGTTCAGAATCTGAACGACCATCATTTTCACTACGGATATTTTCTGCGCGCAGCCGCGGCTATCGGTCGCTACGACCGGCCGTGGCTCGATGGCTATCTGCCGTTCTTTGACGAGCTGCGCAAGGATGTGGCGAACTATGATCGTTCCAATACTGATTACCCATTCTTGCGTAACTTCAGTCCGTTTTACGGTCACAATTGGGCCAATGGCACCAGCCAAAACGGCGCCGACCAGGAATCCACGAGCGAAGCCATCAACTTCTCCGTTGGTCTCATGGAGCTGGGGCTTATCCTCGGCAACAACGAGTGGCGCGATATGGGCATGTACATGTACGAGCAGGAGATACTCGCTTCGGAACAGTACTGGTTCAATCAGGATGCAACCCTGGGCAATGTTGTGCCGCGGCCTCCGACCGACCCTAATGATGTCCGCTACAACGGCAACTGGCCTGAGGAGTTCGTGACCTATAGAGGACCTGACGGCGGTGTCTGGCATACGACGCTGGCCGGGATCCTGGATCAGCGGTTTGTTAAGCGCGAGACTTTCTTCGGCGGCATCGATGCGACCTACTTCATCCACCTGATCCCGATGAGCGCCAATACGCTTTATGTGGGCAGGAACCAGGATTGGCTCCAGGCGACATGGAAGCAATATCTGTTGGACGCCGGTGCACAGGGAAATCCTGATTTCAAGAGTGACTTCGAAGTCTTCATGGCAGCCTGGCAAGCACGGATGCCGACCAGCGGCTCAGGTATCAACGGTACCGGGCTCAACGCAGCGCTGACGCGCATCGCGCGGGAGCATACGTTCAAGTTCTTTGGGACGAATAGCATGGCCAAATATTGGGCGTACACCAACTCCCTGCTCGGGCAAGTGGATACATCGATCGTTGCCGACACTCCTGCCTATGGCGCATTCAAGGATGCTGGAGGAGGCAGCTCCTTCGTAGCGTACAATCCAACCGACCAAGCCACCACAGTCAATTTCAAAAACCGAGTAACGAACACTGTTGTTGCTACACTGAGCGTCCCGGCGCAGTCCATTACGAGCAAATCGTCGGGCCGTACCTCGACATTCAAACCCAGCCAGATCACTACGCCTGGAGGCAGGCTTTATCTAGGCCCTACGACCGGCCCCACGCCTCTGCCAATGACCGGACAACTCACTCATGCAGCAGGTACCTGGCTGCCACCCAATGGGACCTTTCCGTTCCCGAGGTTGTCAACTGATATCAGCAGGATCACGCCTTCGCTCAGCATCGTGCCGGTAGCCACCGGTGACTGCTCGAACATCGATTTACCCGGAGAGGAGCACTGTGCGAACAGTAACAAAGCGTACGCCGAATGGACCGGCACGTTCAAGGGCACCCTTGTCGGTAGCAAGCCGTTTACTCAGATGATCGTTTACACCGACCCAGCGCTTCACGTGGGCTGGCAGCAAGATCCGAACATCCGTGCAAACACCACCGTAAGAGTTGAATACTATTTTAACTCCACGAATACGACTCCCGACAGGATCGAGGTTTACACCAGGCCTTCTTTCTTCGGCAATACTTTTGTGATGCTGGGAAACAAGATTACCCCTTACTACTTCGGCGCTTACAATTGCGTTGATAAAAACCCTCCTAATCCTAATGCTAAGCCTTGTGACGACAGCACATCGGGGCTGTATGGGCTAGGTGATCCCGGTCTCAAGGTTACCCTCGACAATCGCTTTGCGGCAACGGCGGCGTTCCCTCCCAGCGTCACATGTGGAAAGATAAAAGTGCAAGTCTATGGCCAGACCGGTCCAGACCAACCGATCAAAGTACCAGTACCGGTCTCAGTGGGTACCTCGCCGCTATTGGACAGAGCATCCTGGGTACAACCGCCGTATGATGGGGGAGAGTGCGCGCCGTAGCGATAAATTTATTCGTTTCCGTTTGCGCAAGCTGAAGGAACGCGGCTAGTTTAAGACCCGTGTTCAGCTTGACCATGCTCGGCAGCGGGAGCGCGGGAAACTCCGCGCTGGTAGCAACCGATCATTGCAAGATTCTGGTCGATGGCGGACTCAGCGCGCGGCAATTGGTGCTGCGTTTGGAGCGGTGCGGCGTCATGCCGGAGGAGCTCGATGGTATCCTACTCACCCACGAGCACGGTGATCACATTTGCGGACTTGAAGTTCTCTGCCGCAAATTTGATGTACCGATTTATTGCAACGCATTGACGGCTGAAGCTGTGCAAAGCGACACCTCGGTCGAGCGGCGCCGCAACTGGCGAATCTTTGCGACCGGCGCCGAGTTTTCGATTTGCGACATTACCGTGCAAGCGTTTCCGGTGCCGCACGACGCGGTCGATCCGCTAGGCTTCGCGTTTCACGCCGGCTCGGGAAGCCTGGGATTCATCACCGACCTGGGTTACGTGACCAAAATGATCGTTGAACGACTGCGCCCGGTGCAAACGCTCGTAATCGAGACCAATCATGACGAGAAACTGTTGCAGAACGACACGCATCGGCCGTGGCCGGTGAAACAACGAATCCAATCGCGGCATGGTCATCTGTCGAACGCAGCGGCGGCAGGCGTGATCGAGGAATTGTTGCCTGCAAAAATCGAGCGGGTTCTGCTCGGACATCTCAGCCGGGATTGCAATACGCCGGAGTTGGCGCTCAAGACGGTGCGTGAGTCTCTGGCGAAGTGCGGCAGGATAGACGTGGAAGTCCATTGCGCCACCCAATTTGAAATCACACCCCAATTTCGCATCGGTGAGACTGTCTCAGGCGCATTTCAACCGACGTTCGAGAACGCATTT
>QHOS01000008.1 GCA_003219415.1 Verrucomicrobiota bacterium
CGACTCCTGGTTAGTGAGTACTTGGCGGTGACGGGTGTTCCTGGCTTATGGGCGGCAGGCGATTGCGCAGCCGTGCCTATCTTAAACACCGAAAACTTTCATCCACCAACGGCGCAGCACGGCTTACGGGAAGGAGTGACGGTTGCGAAGAACATCGAAGCTACGATTCTCGATCGGTCGCTCAGGCCGTTCCGTTATAAAATGATGGGACAGTTAGCGAGCATTGGTCATCGTACCGGTGTGGCGATGGTGTTTGGGATCAAGTTTTCCGGTTTTATCGCCTGGTGGTTCTGGCGATCGGTGTATCTAATGAAGCTTCCACGCTTGGCCAAGAAGCTGCGAGTCATGGTGAGTTGGACACTTGATCTTTTCTTCGGCCAAGAAATCGAGCAGATGATCACCGTCCGTGATATCGAAGCGCTCAGCGGTCAACTGGCGCGGATCCGCGCGCGAACAAAGCAAGGAAGGTCGACGAGCGCGGCTTCGGTGCTCGCCAATTCAGGCCGCAATCAGCCAGAATGAGTCTTCATGAAACGCTGCTACGAGATTCGAGAGGTTCTCGTGAAGATTTCTTTCATCGGAGCGACGCAATTGTTCGCGACGATCGGGATCGCACTTGCCCGCGATGATCCCCCTCCGTCGTCGGTGAGGCCGTGGGCGCCACCGGCGCTTCCGAAATACGAGGGAGAACTGCGCAATTACAAATTGACTGAAGCCGAACGCCGTTATTACCCGGCCATCGATCCTCACAAGACTTACAATCTCGCCGAGTTGATCGACATCGCGCAGCGCAGTAACCCGGAAACACGTGTTGCCTGGGAGCGCGCCCGGCAGGCCGCGGCTGCGGTCGGCCTAACGGAGAGCGCCTATTACCCGTACCTCGTCGCGGCTGCGGCGGGAGGATACGACCGGGCCTTTATTCCGTTTCCAACGTTGCGCGTTAAGCAACAAACGCCGCCGACCAATGGCGACCTGCCGAGCGTCGAGATTGTCGGCGGCGGTACCTTAATCACCGAATCGTTGCTGGCGCGTGCTGAGTTAAACGCGAAATGGCTGCTGCTCGATTTTGGCGAACGAAAAGCGACCAGGGCAGCAGCGCGCGAGCAGCTGATGACGGCAAATGTCGGCTTTAACGGAACGCACCAAAAAATTGTTTTTGATGTGACCGACCGCTTCTACCAACTCGGCAACGCGCGGCAAAAGGTGATGGTAACTCAGAGCGCGCTGGACGCGGCGAAAATCGTGGAGCAGGCAGCGCAGGCTCGGTTCGATAACGGGCTCGCCACCAAACCTGAACTGCTCCAAGCGCAACAGCAGAGTGCACAATCAAATTTTGACGTTCAGGTAAGCCTCGGTGCGGAGAGCGACGCCAGAGTTGCTCTCATCGAGAGCATCGGCCTTCTGCCGACTGTGTCGCTCAAAGTGGCGGACCTGCCAGAGAAAAGCCATCGGGATCGTCAGACAGAAGATTCCGTCGGTGAACTAATCACAAAAGCTTTGTGCCAACGGCCGGATCTGGTCGCGAAGCTTGCCAATGTCCACGCCAAGGAACAGGGGATTCTGAAGATCCGCGCCGAGTACTATCCGAAGGTCACGTTGGACGCGCACGTTTCCGAAACCGATCTGCAGGTCAGCGTCGCCAAATCGGACTACTTCGGCGGCACGCGGCCGACCTTCGGCGCCTTTCTTACGATGAACGTACCGATCTTCGATGGCTTCGCTCGCCGGCACAAACTCGACATGGCCGACGCCGACCTGCATCAAGCTGAGAACGAACTTGCTGGGGCGCGCGACTCAGCTGCCCGAGAAGTGTGGAAAGCGTACACCGATTACAGAACCGCGCTCAATAAACAGGACGCTGCCGAAAAGTTACTGACCGCATCGCAGAGCGCGTTCGACGCAGTGCTCGACTCGTACAAGCAAGGACTGAGCACGTATCCCGAGGTCGTTAGTGCGGAGCGCAATCTCACAGCTGCGCTGGCGACAAGTCACGATACGCAGTCAGCCATTTACACCAGTCAAGCCGCCCTTGCGCTGAGCGTTGGTGATCTAGCCCGCCCGGCTCCACCACTCGTTAGGCAACCACGAAGATGAAAACGGAATTTGTGCGAGTCGCCCCGAGCGACGGCAACAATCCTCCACGAGTCCGGCGCCTTTCGTCCCGGCCCGTCAGGGTTGCCGGCCTGCTCCTCCTAATCGGGGCATTGATCTTCGTGGTTCGACCGTTGAGTCACCGCTCACCTACGATTGATATTCTCGGCTCTTATTTTCCGGCCTGGATGGTCTGCATCATCAGCGGACTGACGCTAACGCTCATCGCGCATTGGATTGTTCAAGTGTGCCACCTGAAGCCGTATCTCGGTCCGGCGCCACTCATCTATTCGTCTCTGATGATTATCTTCACATTCGCGACCTGGATTTTGTTCTACCAGAATTGACATGCATCAAGCCGCCACACCTTCAAACGAAGAGAGCGTCGCGACCTCAGCGAAGATCGACATCGAACAACACAAGTTCGTTCGCAAGATTGTCAGTCTGATCATCGTCGTCAGCGCGGTGATCATCACACTCTACGTCTGGGGAATCATCGAGCGACATCCGCGGACCGACGACGCGACTGCGCGCGCCAATGTGGTGGGCATTGCACCGCGTGTGAGTGGTCAAATCATCAAGCTGAATGTGCAGGATAACCAGGCGGTAAAGGAAGGCGACGTGCTTTTCGAAATCGATCCGGAGGATTACAGACTCATCCTGGAA
>QHOS01000064.1 GCA_003219415.1 Verrucomicrobiota bacterium
TCAGGTTACCCCATTCGGAAATCTACGGGTCAAAGCGTGTTTGCCGCTGTCCGTAGCTTATCGCAGCTTACCACGTCCTTCATCGCCTATTGGCACCAAGGCATCCATGATGCGCTCTTTGTAGCTTGATCAATCTGTTCCCCCGAATGATTTCGGGGGAGATTCTTTGATAACTGAAACTCTCTCATCGCCATGCGACGATGCTTGATTTCAGACTCAGCTCTTAAAGTTGTATTTCTTACTACCCTGTATGTAGATGTCAAAGAACCAGCAGTTCACAACATTTTGGCCGCAAAAAAAAACTCAATCTCGTGCCGACAAACATTACAGTCTTCCCGCCGTGGCAGGTTTCCGTCTTTGTTGCCGGGACAAAATTGAGCCCAATTTGCAGTCCCAAAATGTACGTAGAACGCACTCCAAATTAGTGGAGTCCCGCTTCCAGCGGGATCAGTAGCTTACTCCAAATCGGCGTGAGGTCAACGCAATCCTAGAGATTTCTGCAATTTTCTGCCACGCCACAATTTCTTTAGATCCAGTGATTTATCTATTGCGCCAGTGATAGGTGGCCAATTTTCGATACGTTGAATGCAAAATTCGTTGCGAATCCAAAAGAAAATGATCGGCGCGAAACTTTGCGCTTATTCTATCGCCAAAGTAACGCTGGTTTTGTCGAGCAGACGAGTGTGACTTGAATCATAAAGGCGAAACTCATAAGTGAACCCAGCCTGGATCCAGTTCGCTGTAGCGAAGCCTTGGCGTCCACGGGCAAAGAGAGACTCCCTTTGCCCGTCGATGGAGACATAGACTTTGCCGTCACCCGAGCTAGCAGTGTTCCACCGAATCGTTGTCATGCCCATCTTTTCACCGAGGGGTACAGGATTTGGAGAGGCGCTGATTTCCGTTATCGCGTTGCTTTTTAGAACGCAGAAGACGCGTTCGTCATGATTTGGATCGCCTGGGGTCGAGTTGTTGGTATCGCCAATCGCGGTGTATGCCAAAATGCTCCAACCCGTACGGTGGAGCAGTTGCTTCAGACCTTCATCTGAGAAAATCCAGAAATTCGTGCTGTCGTTATTGCATTCGTCTGGTCCCAGTAAATACGCAACAGGGTATTTCGACAGCGGCAAGCCGTCGGCGGTTTGGCGGGCGATCCGCGTGCTCAGAAGACAATATCTTGTTACGTGAGCCAGCCTTTCCAAGATGTAGAAGGGATTTTTTAAGTGATAGAGAGTCCCAAGTAAAAAGACGGCATCGTAACTTTGTGTAAAGAGTTGGGATCGCGAGTCTAAATCGATCGAATGGATAGTAACCGATGAGTTTAATGCCTTCTTAAGAATTCGAGCTCCCTCTAGCTTATTGAAATTTGTGTACTCGTTATCGACGACGTCTACCGAGAACCCCAGTTCTTCCAAGAAGAATGCGAGATCTCCATCGGCTGCGCCGACGTCTGCAACCCTACCATGCGTGCCTCTGCAGAGTTCCAGCAGGTCAAGTCCGACTCCGGCCAGGAGTCGCTCCAACACAGGAAGATTTCGGAGCGTCGCATAGGGGTACCAAAATGGCTTGGGACGGTGTGCCAACTTTGTTTTCCAAAGCTCTTGCTCTTTAGAAAGCGCAAGTTCTCGCAGTGATGATGTTTTCCCTCGGGTCTTGCTTGATCTTACGCAGGGCTTGTTAGTCTTTTCGGTAGCGCGGCGCGGAGAGTTCGATTCGACTAAAAATTTAGCGAGCGCTTCAGGAATTTTCGAGGCCTGCTGAGACCGGCTAGATGATAGTAGGTTCACAGCTGGAAACTCGTGCAAGGCTGCGGACTGTTACAGACAGATGCTTCCGAGTCTTTTTGTAGGATTGAATCCTACGCCCGAATTTTGCGCCTTGAGAGCAACCCTCTATTTTAGATGAGTCGCATCCTCCCAGCGAATTGCGGCACGGAGAAGCTCGCCCAGAGAACTAACGCCGAATTTCTCCTTCGCGCGCGCGCAATAAGCTTGCACAGTTTTCAAACTCAAATGCAAATCGTCGGCAATTTGTGCGGTCGTGCGCCCCTGCCCAAGGAGCCGGAATATTTCCAGTTCGCGATCACTCAAAAGCTCGACGGGGGAACTCTCCGCTTTTTTTGATGATGAGCTAAACCGGCGGGCCATACTGTTGACGACCCTTTCACTGATATAAACGCCGCCCTCCAGCACTCGGCGAATAGATGCCAAAACGCTTTTTGTGCTCTCTCGCTTCATGACGTAACCGCGTGCTCCAGCGCGCAAGGCGCGTTCGGCATAAAGAGCTTCATCATGCATGGAAAGGACGATCAGGGCGACAAGCGGGAATTGGCTCTCCAGGTTCTTGACCAATTCCAAGCCAGATTCATTCTTCAGTGAAATGTCGACTAGAGCGACATCGGGTCGCGTCTTTGCCATGCCCGTCATGGCTCCAGCCGAATCCTCTGCTTCGCCACAGACGGCTAGGTCGCGTTGGCTATTAATTAGATTGACCAATCCTTCACGAACTAGCGGATGATCGTCGATAAGAAAAACACGGCTTTTGCGTGGCTCACCTGTTCTGGAAGTTGGGTCCATGAGAAATTACTAAACTCGATCAGTTCCGTCTTGCAGGTTCAATTTACACGTTACGATTGTACCCCTTTGACCATTCCGTCGAACATCGAGGCTCGCACCTGCGAGGGATGCCCCATGCCGCATTAATTGCAGTCCGAGTCCTTCAGAGCGGGGTAATCTATCGGGAAATCCGATTCCATCATCGCTAATCGCGAGGGAAAGTGCGGAGGGGTTCATCGCGAGCTGAATGGTAATTCGCTGCGCAGCAGCATGCTTGATCGAGTTCGCTACCGCTTCCTGGGCGATTCGATAGAGCTGAGTCGCAATGGCGGAGTCGCGGATTGGTAGGGACTCTTCTCCTTCGAAGACACAGTCGATGCCAAAGCGCTCGGTTATGTTCTCCGCGAGCCCTTGAAGGGCGACTGTCAGGCCATCTGCATCCAGTTCCGGCGAGAAGAATCCACGCGCCAGATTACGGGTAAGGTCAATTCCTTGCTCCACGTAACGAACGACCTTTTCTGCCTCTGCTGTCTCAGATGCCGATCTGAGCGCGAGCTTTTCCTTCAACACTTGAGCGGCCAGCGCGGTGCCGGTTAGGTGCTGACCTAAGCTATCATGTAATTCCTGGCCCAAGCGGTGCCGCTCGCGATCCGCCACTTGCGCAATCTCCTGATCAAGTCGTTGTCGTTCAGCGACCTCGCGCTGCAGGGCTGCAGTCCGTTCCAACACCCGCCTATCCAGTTCGCGCACAAGTGTTCGTAGCTTGGATAACATACCAGCAAAAAGAGCGAAGGAGGCAAAAGCCATTCCCACATTCCAAAACCCGAGAGCGGGGATGCCCGCCGCCAGGTCCGACCACATCCACGCTACGATGGCAATCACGGCAACACTCAGTCCGAATAGCAAGCTGCCAAACCATACGGCCAAAGAAATTGGCAATAGATAAAAAAGAAGGAGCGGGCGCTCGTATCCCGTAACGTAGTCTATGTAGCCTACGACTGCTACAAGAAGGATGCAGACAGCGATTAAGGCTCCCTTGCGGTAGAGAATCCAGTGTGAAAGGCGACGCAGACGACCCATAATTTGTCAAAGCCGATGCGACTTGGCATCCTGTCGGATTTTATTTTTGTTCGCGTCATCTGGAAAAGTGAAAATCGTCAGCACCGATTTTTTAAAGCAAAGCCTCATCCCGGATATTTCCCTTCTGCCCAGAGCATTGCTTCTCCAAGGTCTGAATGGTTCGCACAGCGTTTCGAAGCTGGTCTTCGACGGTCGCCAAATGTTGCACTCGTCGGTCAAATTCAGCTGCCATTTCATCAGCGGCGGCTGAGGATGACTCAGTCAGCTCGGGGGCGTTCCGCAACTCTACGTATAGTTTCGTAGCCTCCTCAACGATCCGGCGATCGGTGGCTGGGACTTCAGCCACAAAATCGGGCGGTACATCAGAGCTATTGATTTGACAGCTGAGCGGCTCAAGGCATCGCGCGCAAAATGGCTCCGCAACAAAGTCCAGCATGGACCGGATCGCTGACTCCGGGTGATCAATCAAAGCATTATAGGGCAAACGACGAACGACGTTCGAACCGTAAGCCCGTTCAGCCTGTATACACGCCTTGACCGTACGCAGCCAATAGCTATAGGCCTCCTCTTCATTTGCGACCAACTGAACCCCCGCAAGCCGATGGAGATTAAGCATTGAACGGACCACGTCGCGCACGTCGCGCAGGACATGGATAAACACCGCCTCCGGGAAAAGCTTTTTCAGGGCGTAAATATGCAACGAGTACTCCGGGGTGCCGTCCACCCAGCGCGTTCTAGCCTCAGGAAGCGAGCGCCTCATGAACTCGGGAAGCGAGGGGATCGCAGCGCGTGTTTTTTCCAGATCGAGCCGGTGGGAGAGAATTAGGTCGTCTATGGTTCGACCAAAATTAGCAAGGAGCTCATCGCGTGAAATATCCATGGCACTCAGGATGCTTAGATGGCCCCGCGCGGCTCCAACTTGGTGAACGACCGCCGTGTTGACGACGAAGTCTCCCATCCAGTTCGACTCTGGCACAGCGAATATGTTTGGATGCTGACCCAAACACCAGGTAAGAATGCTCGTTCCAGAACGGGGTGAACCGACAACAAAAATTGGTCTGTTTACCTTATTCTGCATTTTTAGCTTACGCGGAATCTTTAGGACGCTTGTGCAGCTTCTTGAGTCTGCACATGATATGATTTTATGAATCGAATTGCAATTTGTGCGGAGAGGACGTTTTCCTTAGGCGGGTGAAAATTTTGTGGTGACCATCCCGGTAAAGGAACCGCGGCTATCGCTGACAGCATTACGATTAATCAATCTGAAAACGACTTGAAAATGAGATTTCAGCGCCTCTATTCCGGCGATTGCGACAGCATCGAAATACGCGAATATAGCAAAATCACTCTGCAGACGTATGGGATCATATCGCGATAACATTTACATGATCACCTGTCCTGCGAGGACCGGCAGCACCATGCTCGTCCACCTTCTCCGGTCTCATCCCGAAATCTGTTCGCATTGTGAAGTTTTTTCGCCGAAGAGGATTACAGGAATCACGGGCATCTACCTTAAGAAAAGCCGCGAACAAGCGGATTTTATCCAGAGGCTGTCACGGGAGAGAGATAGCGATCCCATTAAGTTCCTTTACAAAATCGTGCTTGATCTTCAGGGAAAAAAAGCCGTCGGCTTTAAACTTAAACACGACGAACTAGTCTTGCCTGAATACAAAGCCTTGCGAGATGAAATCGCGGCCGACCTCGATTTTCGCATCATACATTTGTACCGCGAGAACCTGCTTAGGCGGTTCCTTTCGCATTATGTTGTCAACCGTGTCACTCACACAACGTTGGCGGTTGAAGGCCAATGCATTCCCGAGGTGCCCCCCGTAAGGCTTGATCCTCTCGAATGCGAGCGAGACTTTGAGACAACGCTGCGGCGAGATGCAGAGTTCAGAGAGTTATTTGCTCGACATCGCAGTTTTTCACTTTCGTACGAGGAGATGGTTGCGCGAGATCCGGAAAAAATGGCCGCGTTATTAAATTTCCTTGAAGTTTCGCCTCGGGAACTCACCACTACCACAAAGAGACTCGGCAATAATAGTCTCCGTGGTGCAATTGCTAACTTCGACGAACTGAGCACGCATTTCGAGGGCAGCCGGTTCGCGGAATTCTTTGAGAATGCCTGAAGCCAAGGAGCGCGATTACCAAAACCGTATTCGAGCCCAGATTGCGCAATATGCTAATCCAGACGGCCTGATTCAGCTTGGATCGATCCACCACTATTGGATCAACAAGCACATTGTGCCGCGCATTGCCGAGGTTTTCGGCGTTCACGACGTGCTCCTTTTCTACGCAAAGTATACGGCGGAGGCCTTGCGTCAGCCGGGCGCCAGCCGGCGGATCGTGAGCTTGGGGGCAGGCGATTGCCGGTACGAGATCTTGCTGATTAAGAAACTTTTAGAAATGGGAGAGACGGATTTTGTCCTTGAGGCAATTGAGCTATCGCCCCTGCGATTTGATCACGCGCGTGCGAGTGCGTCGGCGGCAGGAGTTGGGGAGCACCTGCTACTTACCCAAGGGGACCTTAATACATGGGTGGACACTGAAAAATATTCTGTCGTTATTGCCAAAGACACGCTTCATCACGTGCTGGAGTTGGAGCATCTCTTTGATGCAATCCATGGATCTATGGAAGAGAACGGTGTTTTTCTGACTACTGATATGATCGGTCGAAATGGCCATATGCGCTGGCCGGAGAGCCTGGAGATTATTCAAGCCATTTGGCAGTTCATTCCCGATCACTACAAGCTCAACCACCAGTTAAAACGAGTGGAGAAGGAGTATGACAACTGGGATTGCTCCAAGAAGGGATTCGAAGCAATTCGCGCTCAGGACATTCTGCCATTGCTTGTTGAAAAATTTACCTTCCGTGGTTTTCTGGGCTTTGGAAATCTGCCGGACATATTTATCGATCGGGGTTTTGGCCATAATCTGAACGTCGACAATCCGCATGATACAGGCTTCATAGATTTCCTCGAATATTTGAATAGCCTGCTCATTGACTTGGGGTACTTGAAACCGACGATGATTTATGGAGTGATGACGCGACGCAATCAGAATGCGCCGCCGCCTAACTGTTATCGCCATTGGACACCCGAATTTTGTATCCGCGCCGGCGAACCGCGACGAGATCAACGGGTCACCTCGAGGACACCAGCCGTTTTGATCCCGCCCTAGAGTTGCGACTGTGAAGTGGTCCTTACGAACTTGGCTACAAGCTTGATCCTAAAGAAGGTTAAGCCCCACCACTCGGTCGTCGAAGAACTGGGGCTGTTGTAAAGAGAAATGAAGCTATGAATCGCATCGAAATTGGTCCAGGCCAGGAGTTCTCCTTGGGAGGTGAAAATTTTGTAATAACCGTCCCCATAAAGGAACGGCGGCTATCGACTTCAGATGCCTTTACCATTGCGAAGAATGAACCTTACATTCGCGTTTACGAGGAGCTCGCATCTGCCTTTTCGCCACGATCCATCCTTGAACTTGGGATTTTCCAGGGAGGGAGCTACGTGTTCCTGGACAAGCTGTTCAAACCTCGCCGAATTTCTGCCGTTGAGATCAGTCCAAAGCCTGTCACGCCGCTTTTACGATATGTTGCCGATAAGGAGGGTCGGTTCGTTCACTTTTCCACTTCGCAGTCTGATCGCAAAATTCTTGAGCATATCGTTCCGAATGAACTTGCGGATGAACTCGATCTGGTTGTCGATGATGCATCCCACACTTATGAGCAAACAAAGGCATCTTTTGAGATTCTTTTTCCATTGCTGAAACCCGGTGGCATCTACGCAATCGAGGATTGGAGCTGGGCGCATTCGCCAAACTACCAAGCGCCAGATGCTCCTTTTTCCAAGCGCCACGCTTTGTCCAATCTTCTGTTCGAACAACTCATGCTGATGGGCTCAACTTTCTTGATCTCTGAAATTCGTGTTTGGAAATTCCTTTATCTCATCCACAAAGCGAACACGGCACTTCCCGCGCCCGACGAGGGTCGGAACGAGAGTGGATCCATTTTTGAGCAGATATTGAACCGCGGCAGAGAGTGGAGTTTGATTTGATCCTGCACGATTGTGAGCCCCCAGTGTTCCTTGCGAAGTCTCGCCGATTAAGCCTGAGCCTAACAGATCTATAAAGCGCTATCAGAGCAACTGGCCAGCTTGGAACAGAAAGCAGTAGTGTCATGACCTGATGGTTGCATCCGATTCGAACGGTTCAATTCGCAATGGGATAAGACGCCTGCTGCGAAACGAGTGGTTCATAGCTGTAGCGATCCTTGTTACGGCCATGGCTGTACGCTGGGAATTCCATCTCTGGAATCCTCATCCAACCGGTTTTTTCATTTATCACGGCTCGCCAATCTCGGATGGGTCCTCCTACACGTTCAAGGCAATAAATATCGCTAAAGGCTACGGAATCCCACCGACACAACAACCTGCCATCCGGCCTTTTTATTCGATCGTCCTGGCCTGCCTCTATACGTGGACTGGATTTTCCCTCGGAGCGATATCGGCTCTCAACATTGTAATTGGAGGTGCCACCGCAGCGTTGATTTACCTTTGCGGCGCACTGGTTTTCAATCGGCTTTGCGCATTTGGCGCGGCCTTGTTCTTCGCGATCGATCCCACGCAATTGATCCAGACCCCACAGGCAGGGACTGAGCCCTTAGGGCTTCTCTTTTTTGTTGGCTCGGTTTACGCCGCCTTGCTTGCTTTCAAGAACGGGCGGGCTGCCATGTTCTTCTTATCAGGTCTTCTTATCGGCTTAAGTAATCTTACCCGTACTCTTACGGTGTTCACGCTGCCGTTTTATGTCGCATTGATCTTGCTGGTGGGGTGGCGAAAAAGAACACCTAAAGCTGCTGGCATACATGCGTTCCTGCTGCTTTTCGGGTTTTTCTCTGTTATGCTCCCATGGCTCATTCGGCAGGAGCGCTTGTACGGTATCGTCAGCTTGTCGGACAACATTGGCGAAGCGATCTACGCAGCTACATCGCCTCTTTACAAGCGGTGGACTCCAGCCGTACGCAAGGACGCAGACGCAGCCGGCATTCCAAATACCATTCGTGACCGGTATCGCTATTTTATTGACCGCTCGGTTGAGAATGTAAAAACCAACCCTCGTTTCTATCTTCGCAATGTTGGGGCGGCGCTTTGGGAATATGCAAACACGTTCGGCCCTCGAAGCCGGGCCGCAAACCGGTACCAAGACTGGTTTTCCAGCGCCGCTCAGGGGCAGAGAGTACTTCTGTTTTATTTACTGGCCTTCACGTTGCTCATGTGGCTGCTGCGAAGAGACAGCCCCTTCGCGCCATCCAGTTTACTCTTTCTCTTGATTTCAATCGGACTTGTTGTGCTCTATCGGATCCTGCCGTCTTGGGCGACGTTTGTACCGGTTGTGTCAGGATTTGTTTTCACCTGGATGGCAGGCCGCAGGATGCCAAACCTCATTCTGGCAGGAACTTTGGTCGCTGCTGTTCTCGGCAGTGCGGTTTTTGCAAATTCGGTTCTGTTTCGCGCGATTCTGATGACTGATTGGTTATTTCTGCTCTACTTTCTTGCTGCGATCTGGTTTCCTGCAGAGAGCTTGTCGCGCCGGCTTGCCGGCGAGCCGCAGCAAGGTAGCGCTGCGGGAACCGAAGACGACGAACCTAGTTCGTTCCAAAGTGCTTTATCTTTGATTTCGCGGCGGTCCTGCCTGCTTCTTGTTATTGCAACACTGGGATTTTTTTTAGTCAGCGGTGCGCGTCTGATTGCGCTATCGGCCTCCAATCAAAGACGAAAGAGCAAAAGGCAATCAGTCCTAGAATGGTCCTTGGCGCGTGGCCTAACCGTTCCAGACAAAGTAGGGATCCTACAACGCTTGCAGTATTCCCCATCTTGTATTCCGCAGGAAGATTACCGGCAGCTTCAAATCTATCAGGGAGGAAAGCTTCCTCCTAAGTTTGGTGACTATATTGTTGAGCTCGAAAGTTTTTACTATGACTATCACATTCCGCCTGGCGAGACTCTGCCATATCGGATGCTTGGGCCCAAGCCCTATGCGCGTACTCTAGTTAGGCTTGCACGCTTGGAGTTCTTCTTCGCAGGAGACATTCCCGCCGCTTTAGCCGACCGGCCACTCGTCTTTATCGGAGTCGTCGTTCCGCAAGAGGTTGAGGATCGAGATCAAGCCTTACGCCCTTTGGTGAAGGGACTGGCAATCGTGCC
The DNA here is from genome assembly GCA_003219415.1 of Verrucomicrobiota bacterium. Lineage (GTDB taxonomy): Bacteria > Verrucomicrobiota > Verrucomicrobiia > Chthoniobacterales > UBA10450 > Udaeobacter. The sequence continues at coordinate 9,836 of QHOS01000064.1, forward strand.
TCTGGGCGGTAACGGGCAGCCCGATTTTGCACATGCAGTTTGTGCCCCGCCTGCCTCTGAGTTTACACGTTAACCAGCCATCCCGGCTGTCCGCCGCTTCTCGACAAAATCGGATCTTTTTTCCAGGCTACAAGGCGCCTGTTCATGACCATTTCAACTTCGTCCGACTGCTTCGGCGTCTGAACGAGCTAATTAACCTCGAGGCTTCCGGCGCATCCAGAAGCTGCCTCCGCCCCGCCTGACTGGATTCGGAACGGTAGCGTTGACCTTTTCCAAACTCGGAAAGGCAGCTTTGAGGTCTTCCAAATATCCGTGCGCCAAATAGCTGTTGGCCATCAGCACCTCAAACTCTGAATTGAATGTAAGAAACGCTTGCAGCAGATATTGCTCACTCCAAAAGCGAAATTCGTCTAAGACCCAATCGCGCCGGTACTCGAAAGGCAAGAAGATATCGTGGATGTGCACGATGACGCCCGGCTCAAGGCGAGGGAGGACTTCCAGAAAGAGATAGTTGACGTCCCCGCCAATTTTCACCGTATGAGAACTGTCGATAAAAAGAACGTCACCGCAGTGGAGCTCAGAGAAGACCTCGAGATCGATGTCTTCCACTTTTTTCTCGATTACCCGGTGCAACCCGGGAAAGCCCCGTTTGAGAAATTCCTGAGGATAGGGTTCGATGCAGATGAGAGCCGCGGTATTGTTTTTCGCGGCAGCCTGGCCCAAAAGTAGAGAGGAAAATCCGCTGCCAATCTCGATGATCAACTGCGGCTGAAAATGGCGGACCATGCAGTAAGCGACCAACGCGTCCGTGCCATCAAAGAGATGGTTATTGAGATAAAAGCGACCTTGTTCTTCAGTTGGCGTTGTTGGAAACTGCTCGTATTCACTCTGGAATTTTGGAAAGCATCTTCGCAGCAGATCGAGCTGCACGGAGCCGTTCATATCAATGCCCACTAGCTCACTCGGTCGATCCCACAGCGTTTCCGGCAAGCTCTGAGTATCAGGAATAGGTTGATAGAAGTGCACCGGTGTCACATGGAAGCCATGCCGTTCCCAGGCAGGAAATATCTCCTGAAATTTCGCGCTGTGCAGGCAACGAGACATGACCGTCGCAATGAATTGCGAAAGTTCCAATACGTCGATGTTTTCCCGCATCACAGCAAGCTCGTGCAGAATCACACCAAAGAACTGCTGAAAGTGTGCACTACGGAAGCAAACGGGAAGCACCGTCGCAACAAAACGGGAAAGCTCTGCCATGTCGATGTTCCCGCGCAGCGCTTCGTCTGCGATCTCGCATAGAGCCATCGGCGCAGAATCGAGTGCCCGACGAACCTGCACTGAATCAATGGGTGCATCGGGTTGACTGCCAGCATACAAGCGGAACTCGTATAGCGTGGAGTTTATAATCCAAGGAATCTCCACATGGCCAGATTTTCCTCCCTGGGTAACCAGTTTTTCGTCGTCCGGAGAGGTCGAAACGCGCACTTCTGCTCCGGAGCGATCGTTCGTTTCCCATGAAATTACCACGTTGCCTTGTCCAAAGAAAACGGGGTTCGGGTTGGCGCTGATTTTCCCGGTAATCTTTACGGTCGGCTCCGTGTGACTCACTCTTCAGAACCCAGATCAGTTTCTCTCTGCTAGGGCAATCTCCGTCTTCTCAAGCCCTGCCAGGCGCACCGCGCTCTTGAGATGCTCGTTGCTAAACAAAAATTCCAGCTTTTGGCTTGCGGCGTCAGCGGAATAGAGAACACGGGTTTTCTCTATGCCGTTTTCTGAGAGCCGGTTCCAAAGTTCTTCCGATTTGTAGAGTTCGATTAATGCCCGCGCAAAGTTTTCCGGGTCATCAGCGACGAGAACATCCTCACGGTCCCTAAGTTCCATCCCTTCGACGGCCAGAGATGTTGCGACTACTGGCACGCCAAAAGCCATGCTCTGGTTAATCTTGCCTTTCACGCCTGCCCCAAATCGCAGCGGCGCAATGGATAGTCTCACGCTATCAAAAAACGGGCGAACATCTTTCTGTAATCCAGCCACAATGATTCTCTCAGTCGCCAATGCAACGATCTCCGGCGGCGGGTGGCCGCCGACGATGTAAAATTTAGCGTCGCCCAGATGCTCGCTCACCAGAGGATAAATTTTCTGCACGAAAAACAGGATCGCATCGGTGTTTGGTCTGTGCTGGAAACCGCCGATGAAAAGATAGTCGCGCCGAAGCGCGAACGGCGTCTTTGAGCCGGGCAGATCGACAATATTTGAAACCAGTTGAACAGATTTACGGGGCCACTTCTCGCGGAGCAGTTCCTGCTCGACGGGGCTCACTACCCAGGTTTCATCAGCCTGATCAATCAATTCGTGCTCCAACTGTTGTTTTTCCTGTGCCTTGCGGCGCATCTCGGGGTCCCGAGTTAATCGCGCTTCACTGTCCTCCCTGAGGTAGTGAAGATCGACAGTGTCAAAAATGATGCGGCTCTGTGGTGCGTGCAGCCGAACATCTGCAATGTGTTTACGCGCAAAATCGCATCGGCTGAGCACAACCACATCGAAGCTAGCGCCGTGTGCTAGAAGGTAGTCGCGCACTTTTTTGACATAAGGATGATAAACCACTTCGATACCCCGTTTTTGCAGCTCGCATGTGTAGGGAGGCTCGTATGCGAGATTGTCGGGGACAAAAGTGATGCGATGACCAAGTTGACGGAGAATCTTGAGAATTTGAAACATTCGGAGTGATCCCGAGTCCTTATCCGGCATGGGAACGTGATGGTCGATCACGAGAATGTTCTTCCGGTCCGGCGGCGCCAGCTGCAGCGGCGCCAAATCGCCATGTGCTGGTTTTGTCATTAGCTCGGCGGCCCATTTTTCCGCAAATGTCGAGCGGTTAATCTCCTGATGTTTTTTCGCGCCGGTTGAGAGATCGGTTCCACCCGTTGCTCCTTCGTAGTGAATCACCTCACTCAGCGGTTGATACAAAACCCTATACCCCGCCGCTCGAACTTTGAATGCCAGA
>QHOS01000085.1 GCA_003219415.1 Verrucomicrobiota bacterium
AAGCAGAGTCACACCGCGTGGAGTTGTTAGCTTTTCTACAGATCACCGAGGCAGAAGCGCAAGCCAGAAATTTTCTACGGTCCGTTCTACGGTCGAGCAAAATTTTGATGCAAAACAGTGCAATTCTGCGGAACGCGGTGCGAAAGCAAAATTACGAATTACCCGGCGTCAGCAACGATATGCAAAGCAGTGAAACGCTGCGCAATTCATTAGGCTTGAATTAGAAATCCGTTGCTCTATCCGGCTGAGCTACGGGCGCAGAATTAGGACAGACATATACCGCGTTTCCCGACGAATAAAAGCTACCAGAGCCACGCGATTGTTACTCCTGCTTTTTCGAGACAAAGTACGGTCTCGCATAGCAAAAGCGCCAAGCACAACGGTCAACAACTCCGCAGAATCTACAATTTACGAGGGAGCCGGCAGTCGGATTCGAACCGACGACCTGCTGATTACAAATCAGCTGCTCTACCAACTGAGCTATGCCGGCGTTCCCATACGAAAGCCGAATTAGTAAATTGATCAAGAGTTCGTCCGACGAGCGAATCAGCGCCGGTTTGCCGGCAGCGCGTGAACACGGTGGCAGGCTTGGACGACGGCGCACTCTCGATTGTCATGTCAAGTCAGTTGCGAAGCTGAGCCGAAAGGGATTATCTGGAGGCAGGATCGCCGCTCAGCTGGACATTCCTGCTGGATCAGTGTTCGCCATCCTCAAACGAACGAGAAATGACTCAATTCGATGAACAATGCGAAGCAACGATAAAAACGATCAGCCACTGGCCCGTAATTCTGTCTGTAAGAAACTTTTGAGCGCCCAATGACCAGAACGCAGCGCTTCACACTCGCGGCCACGAGCCTCGGCCTCTTCATGATCTATCTGGACGCGTTGATCGTGAACGTGGCGTTACCCGCCATCCAGTCGGACTTCAAGGTGGGCGAGGCGGGCCTGCAGTGGGTGGTCACGGCATACAGCCTTGGGATGGCGATCGCCATCATGTCGTCCGGGACGGCAGCGGACATCTACGGCCGCCGCAAGCTCTACCTTGCCGGCATCGCTCTCTTCACAGCGGCCTCCGCGGCCTGCGGCACGGCGTCCTCGCTCGAAGCGCTCAACCTCGCGCGCGCGGTCCAAGGGGTTGCGGCGGCGACGGTCAACGTAACCTCGCTCGCGCTCGTCAGCGCCGCATTTCCCGATCCGAAGTTGAAGAATTGGGCGATCGGCATCTGGACCGCGATCGCGAGCACCGCCATCGCAATCGGGCCGACACTCGGCGGCTTCATGGTGCAGGGGACCGGCTGGCGCTCGATCTTCATGGTCAACATTCCCGTCGGGCTCGTCGTCATGGCCTTAACATGGCGCTTTGTGGCGGAGTCGCGGGACGAACGCCCGCGCACGTTCGACATCCCCGGGCAGCTTGTATTTATGACGGCGGTCGGGGCTTTCGCGTTTGCAGTGATTGAAGGTTCGCGTGCGGGCTGGCTTTCGGCGGAGATCCTGACGCTGTTCGTAGTCGCGGGGGCGGCGCTGGCGGCATTTATCTTCTGCGAACGGAGGAACGCGGACCCGATGATGGACCTCAAGCTCTTCGGCAACCGCACGTACTCGCTCGCGATCATCACGATCTTCGCCGCTTTGTTCGCCGTATATGGAATGTTGCTCGTGATCACGCAGTACATGCAGAACGTGCGCGGTTTCTCGCCGACTGATGCTGGGTTCCTCCTCTTGCCGTACAGCATGAGCCTGATGATCGTTTCGCTGACGGCGGGTAAACTCGTGGGAGCGGTCGGCTCGCGGCGGCTGATTCTCCTCGGCATCGCGTCGCAGATCGTCGGGTTCGCCGTTCTGATCGTGGGGCTGCAGGGAAGCACGGTCGTCGTCAGCGCCGGCCTCGTCTTCGTCGGCGCGGGAGCCGGGTTGTGCCTGACGCCGATCACCTCGCTCGCGATGACGGCGGTCCCGACCGAGCGCGCGGGAATGGCATCGGGCATCATGAGTGCACAGCGCGCGCTTGGTTCCACCGTCGGGTTTGCCGTGCTCGGATCGATTCTTGCGGCGACACTAACGACCACCCTCAGCACCCACCTTGCCGACGCGCTTCCGGATCCCACCGAGCGCAAGGAAGTCGCCGATATGATCATCGGGAACGCGAATCCCCGCGCTTACTCTTCCGAGATCGGGCCCGGCCGGCCGATCAAACATCTCAACCACTCCACGCAGAAGGCGATCCTTGCGGTTGCCGACAGCGACTTCGTCGAGGGTATACGATTCAGCCTCGCAACAGCCATAGTGTTTCTCGCCCTCGTCCTCGCCGCCGGCATCGCCTGGTTTCCCCGCGGCAGCGGCTCCATCGCGGGCGCCGAACGTGAGGCGCAAGCGCTCGCGTCGGAGGAGACCGCACGCGAAAGCCCTCTTTCGTAACCATACTGTTGCTGCAACGAAATCCTTCGCTGCGCTCGCACACCGCGGCAGAAGGATTTCACGGTCTTTTTCTACGGCGTGAGAAATGGTTTAGGACTCCCCGGGGGGGCCGGGGTCGTCTCTTTCAACCCGGTCAAACGTCTAAACTCAGACGCCGCCTTTTTTAGAACAGCGTTATCGTCCTGGCGGCAGCTTATGCTTCCATCGTACAGGAGGACCTATTCAGCGATTTTTTCGCGTATCGATCGATGGCGAAAGACGTTGATGCCTCCGAGGAAACCTTCGTCGCGCCCTGCCTGTTGCCTGTAGCGTATCAGGGTCTTCGCGGCGGAGTCGGCTTGGGCCTTGGTGTCGGACGAGGTCTTGGCGAAGGAGTGGGCTTTGGCGTGGCGGTGGCTGTTGGTGTTGGAGTAGGTGTCGCCGCAGGCGTTGGAGTGGGAGTTATACTTGGGGTTGGTGTTGGACCTCCAGTCACATCCAAAAACGCCGCACTGATCGGCCCCCAGGTCTGGAAGCCCTGGAAGTCGCTCACGCCGCGTCCCTGCACGAAGATAACGTGGCGGCCTACCGACAGGCTGGTAGTGTTTATGGTTGCGTTGACGGCAACGGTAGGTGAATCGAACGAGCCGTTCATCGGGATGGCCGTGCCGCCAGCCCAGGGAGGCGTGTCAATGTAATATTCTGCTGCGCCCACGTTCTGGGTGAACGCGTTGTTTGACCAGGCGAAGTTAATGGTGGCGGTTAGCTGTGATGGCACGCCTTGCGGCACTGATGCCGGGCTGGCGACAACGGTGTTGGCATCTGGTCCG
>QHOS01000086.1 GCA_003219415.1 Verrucomicrobiota bacterium
TCTTTACATCCTCGGCTACAACATGAGCGTCGCCGTTTGGGTTGGGCTCATCGCCCTTGCTGGACTCGACGCCGAGACAGGTGTCGTCATGCTCCTCTACCTCGATCACGCATGGGAAAAATTCAAAGCTGAGGGGCGGATGACCTCGATGCGGGATTTGCATGACGCAGTGATCGAAGGGGCGGTTGGCCGTGTTCGACCTAAGATTATGACCGTGTGCGCCATTTTTTTCGGGTTGCTGCCGATCATGTGGTCGCCCGCCATGCAAGCCGGTGCGGACGTGATGAAACGCATTGCGACTCCGATGATCGGTGGTGTGGTCACGAGCGCAATCCTCGAATTGTTGATTTACCCGGTTCTCTACGTCATCTGGCGACGACGCGGGTTGCCGGAGAAAGCCGAAGAAGCTGCGTCCTTTCTTCCGCCTCAAATCGTTCCATCGCGGCAAATGCGGCAGCGTTTCTTAACATGGGCCGCTTTGGCCATCGGCGTGCTCGTAGTTTTTTACGCCGGAAATTTTGCATGGCAGAAATTGCGTCCAACAAGAATCTCCGGCGCGCCCTTCATCACTCAAGCGGTGAACGATCTGACGGTAAGTTTGGTGAATCGCGAGCGCGGTCTTCGTCAAGGCAATAACGAAGTCATGGTCGAGTTTCGCGATCGCAACGGTCAGCTTGTTGATGTCGGCAACGTGAGTTTCAACATCAACATGAATATGCCAGGTATGCAGATGCAAGGCGGTGGCGCTGCGGAAAGAACCGGAACGCCCGGCCAATATCGCGCCAGAGTCAAAGCCGATATGGCCGGCGATTGGAACGCCAAGATTTCTTTCCAGGGTCCGCACGGAAAAGGACAACGGAGTTTTTCGGTGACCGCAAAATGAAACTCAAACTCCCCGGGGATTTGGACGTGACTAAGGTCGAGAAGCTCGTTGACAAAACAAAACCTGGTCCAAGATGAAACAATGCATCGTACAACTTTGCGCGGCGATGCGGTACGGCAGGCGCTGCTGCTCACGCACATCACGATCGGTTGGATGACGATCGAAGGGGCCGCGGCGCTCCTGCTCGGCTGGGCATCGAAGAGTTTGTTGCTGGAGGCGTTCGGAATTGACAGCGTCATCGAACTTTTCAGCGCTGCGGTTTTGTTGTGGCGACTGCGAATTGAAGCGAGCGGCACCGCGACATCTGAACATGTTAACCTTGTTGAGGATCGTGCAGCGCGTTTGGTTGGCTACTCGCTTTACGCGCTGGTTGCTTACGTCCTTCTTAATTCCGGCTACGGACTGTTCGTCGCCAAACGAATCACCGACACGCACGAAAGCGTCTGGGGCATTCTCATTGGCGTCGTAGCCAAGGTCGGCATGCCAATTCTCGCCGGTTACAAGCTGAAAGTCGCGGCGCGACTCAATTCCCGCGCGCTGCGAGCCGACGCGGTCGAATCAATTGTCTGCGGATATCTGTCTATCGTTTTGATAGTGGGTCTCGCGACCACGCGAATCCTGGGCTGGTGGTGGCTGGATAGCGTCGCTGCTCTCGCCTTGATTCCGTTTCTTATCAAAGAGGCACGGGCAGCGATTAGCGGTGAATGCGATTGCGGGAAGGTCGCGTAATTCTGTCGTTAATCTTAGTGTGGCGCTTTACGTTGCCATGGCAGGGCTGAGGTCATTCGCACCGAATGTTTTGCATGCAATAATTGTCGGTTGTTTATATGCCTGAACAGGTATATAGATCTGCATGACACTCCGAAGTCTACAAAACGCGCTTGAAGCAAATCCCGGGAGGTTTCCACGATTTGTTTTGCCGGATGGTGATTACATCCCTGCACACGCCCACGTCACTGAAGTTGGGTATGTAGTCAGGAACTTCATCGATTGCGGCGGACTGACCGGGATGGAAGAAAAGGTCGTGCTGCAAACACATGTCGGCAGTGACGCCGATCATCGGCTTCGATCAGATCGCTTTGCAACAATCCTGCAGCTCGGAAGCCGCGTGATTCCAAGTGGGGACCTGAATGTAGATGTCGAATACGATTGCTGCGTCGTAGCGCAATATCCAATTGCTGAAGCCGCACCGGATGGCGAGCATCTAAACCTAATCTTGCAGCGCGGCCGGACACAATGTCGAGCGCGCGAGCGTCGTGAGAGCGAAACAGCAACCGGCTGTTGCGCCACGTCCGCAACTTGTTGTTAGCCGACATGGATCTGATCCAAATCTATCAGTGCTTTTGCGATCGCACGCGATTGCGCATTCTCCATCTCCTTGGAAGATCCCCTCTCTGCGTTTGCCATTTTCAGGACATTCTGGGTGAGCCACAGGTTAAGATTTCAAAACATCTCGCTTACTTGCGCAGCCGAGGGATGGTGCGCACAAAGAAGGAACAGAATTGGGTTATCTATTCGTTGCCCGAACGCCGGGCAACCGAATTGGAGCGAAATCTAAAATGTTTACAGGACTGCGTCCAAACTGATGCAGCCTTCAAACGCGATATGGAAAAGCTTTCCAAACTTGCAAAGAACTGTTGTGAGCCGCGCAGCGTATTCAGGCGCGGTGTAAACGGAGGGAGGACAAATGCGAAAACAAAAAGTTCTGTTCATTTGCGTTCATAACAGTGCTCGCAGCCAAATGGCGGCGGAACTGTTGAATAAGAGCTGTGGCGAACTCTTTGAAGCCAAGAGCGCGGGATTAGAACCCGGCACGATCAATCTACTGGTTGTGGAGGCACTTCGCGAACTCGGAATCGATATCTCGAAGAATACGACGCAGCGCGTTTTCGATGTTTGGAAGTCGGGACAGATATTCCAATTCGTGGTGACGGTGTGTAGCGAAGCCGAAGGTGAAGGTTGTCCGATTTTTCCAGGAGTCACTACCCGGTTGCACTGGGCGTTCGACGATCCTTCTAAATTCACCGGCACGCACGAGGAGCGCCTGGAGAAAACGCGTCGCGTTCGCGATGAGATTCGCGGCAAGATCGATTCGTTCTGCGAAGAACATTGCGTTGCGGACAAAGTGTGAAGCGCCTTGCGGCAGAATTCATCGGGACGTTCGCTCTCGTCTTCGCCGGGACAGGCGCGATTGTGATCGACCAAACGACAGGCGGCGCAGTCACCCATGTTGGCGTCGCGCTGACCTTCGGCCTGATTGTACTCGCAATGATTTACACAGTCGGCGACATATCCGGTGCACACCTAAATCCTGCGGTAAGCCTGGGCTTTTTCGCCGCGCGACGGTTTCCACTTCGCGAAGCCATCCCGTATATCGCCAGTCAATGCACCGGAGCCCTAGCAGCCAGTGGCGCGTTGCACTTTCTTTTTCCGCAAAACAAGATGCTGGGCACGACAGTTCCTTCCGGATCGGCAACCCAGTCATTTGTCCTTGAGCTGATTCTGACTGCGATTTTGATGTTTGTGATCCTTGGCGTCTCGACTGGAGCGGCTGAAAAAGGCATCACAGCGGGGATTGCCGTTGGTGCGGTAATTGGACTCGAAGCAATGTTTGCAGGACCAATTTGTGGAGCGTCGATGAACCCGGCGCGATCGCTCGGACCCGCCATGATGTCGCGCCACTTCGAATACCTGTGGATTTACCTGCTTGCTCCCGTGATCGGTGCCTGTATCGCTGTGCTGGGCTGCCGTTGTGTGCGGGAATCCGGATGCTGCTCCGGCAAAACTCCGCGCCATGCCGAAGATCGGTAGTTATTCACATCGCGCCGCCGATGACGCATATAAGTCCGCAATTCCTACACTAAACGTAAAATCAGCTTAATCAGTGCTGATCTCCGCGAACCACCTCACGCTGCCAGGGCAATTTTCCTTCGATTTCCAGTTGAAGTGACAAACTCAGGAACGTCCGGATGAGCACGATCAATCCCAGGACCACTACGTTTTGGAGGGTGGGTGCGACAACAACGGTCCGGATGATGTCGCCAGCAATGAGAAACTCGAGACCGAGCAGAATCGCGCGCCCCACATCCTGCCGGTAAAGCGAATAATAATTGCCAGTGTCGTGTGAACGATGAGTTGCGAGTCTCACGGTGGCAACCACCATGCCAACTGCAACGATGAATACACCCACGCCATCCACGCTGGTGCCGACCACTTCCATGATGTGCCGAAAATATTCCATGGCACCGTTCATAGCCGGAAAGCGGGCCGACTTTCAACGTTGTTTGTGAGCAACGCGTTGAAGAGTCGCCGCGGCGACCGTTTCACCTTCGCGCGTCTATCCTCTAAGAAATATTTTGCGAACCACAACCGTGAGCCTCAGTGCTTCGACCGCGATGTGCGTAACTGACAATCGGGCCATGTCGGCGAATCCGGCGCGTTTAGCGAGCTCATCGGTGCGGGAAAGGGAGCCGCGATATCGAGCACGCCGATGCGCTTGTTCACCCAGTGGGTCTGATACGCCCATGCTGGTAGCGGCGCGGCTTTCGGCGTACACGACCAGTTATTGAAGTGGAGGTTCACAAGATAGAAGTTCCGCTTCAGCTTCCGGAGCACCTCGACAATCTTCGGATCGTCGAAGCCGTGCATCTCCATCGTGATCTGAGGAATCGACGCCAGCAGCTCGTCGGGGGCTGCCAAAAGCGAATCCCATTCTCCACCCTCGATGTCCATCTTGATGATCAGGCGCCGGCCCGTGTCCCCGTTCTTCCTGATCTGATTTTCCATCGTGTCGAAGACATGCGAGCCCGTATAGCCGCTGCGATTGCCGACACATTCGTTGTGAAACACGAACGTGCCATCGTCACAGATCGGACGTGCAGGATCAAAACAGTCGTACTGATGCACCGGCACGTGATAGCGGCGCGACAGCTCGCACCCCCAATCGTCGTTGCTGCCAACGCCGTACGAGTACGCTGCATCGAGGGGCTCGATCAGATTCTCGCACATCAGGTATCCGCCATCGTTGGCGCTGCCGAAGCGCTTCAACGTACAATTCTTCAAGACGACCG
>QHOS01000215.1 GCA_003219415.1 Verrucomicrobiota bacterium
CGGCAGTCAGCATCACGAGGTCATTGGGAGGTGCTTGGCAATTATCATCGAAGAAAGCCAAGCATTATGAGGCGCCCTGCGCTTCTTATTGGGCTGGAGTTGCTGTCTGGCGACTCGACAATGCTCTACAAGCTTCGCCAAGAGACGACGACGATCGGCGAGATCATGTGCTCGTCCAACCACGACCCGGAGACATCATCGGGCGGATCGCAATTCCCCGCATTCACGTCTCCGTGATGGTTCTGGAAGGGTCGGATTCGCACATTCTGCGCGTCGCCGACGGCCATGTTCCCGGCACGGCACTTCCGGGGACGATTCGGAAACGTCGGGATCGCGGGCCACCGCGACACCTTCTTTCGGCCGCTGCGCGAGATTCGTTCAATGACGTGATCACTCCGACGAGTCTTCACGGGACCTTTAAATACTGCGTGGACGGTACGGAAATTGTCGACGCTCGATGATGTTCAAGTGCTGACGTGCTGCCATTTTTTTACGTTGGATCGGCGCCGAAGGGTTTCATTGTTCACGCGCAACCGCAAGGGTGATGCCTGCGAAGCGCGCAGCAATAAAGAACCTTCGACTGCGTCGCAAGCCTGTTCTATTGACAGAACTCGCCGCCATACAGAGGGTTCGCAATCCGCCGATGAAACCTGCGTTCCATGATCGTTGCTCGCCTAGTTGATCTATGCTCTTGAATGAGCAGGTATGGGCTTTGCTAATCATCATGCAGCCTCCTGCGACTTTGAAACTAATTCGCGCACGCCTGTCAAATGTACTTGCTAGTCTACGAGCCTCTCCGAATGCGCTGTCCACGATCCCTGAGATTGAGGACGTCAGTCGCTTCCGTATGCGGAACAATGAATGGAAGTTCAGACAACCGGCCATGTTGATAGCCGAATCAAAAGTTGGGCGGCTGTATGGCACCTTCAGGTTCTTCAATACTCAGTACAGAGCAGCAGATCCAATCGATCTGGAGCTTAGGCGGGCTCACAAAACGGCAGTTCGCAACAAAGGTATGGAACGGGATTAATGACGACAATCTTCTCGGTCGCGCCTCCGAACTCGCCTACAACTTCATCCTCGCGATATTCCCGATGCTGCTTTTTCTGCTGGCGCTGTTCGGGCTGTTTGCTTCCCGGGGCACGCTGTTACGTGGCAATCTGTTGTTTTATTTGTCCCAAGCTTTGCCACCATCCGCATTCCAACTGCTCAATAAAACAATCACCGAGGTGACCCAAAACACGGGCAGCGCCAAGCTGACGTTCGGAATCTTTTTTGCGTTGTGGGCCGCCGCGGGTGGAATGACGTCGATGATGTCGACGCTCAACGGTGCTTATCAAGTACGGGACAGCCGTTCGTTGATAAAGTTTCGCGCCATCGCAGTAGGACTGACGGTTGCGATTTCGATACTGGTGCTGGCTGCCGTGTTGCTGGTGCTAGGTGGTGGGCAGGTAGCGAATTTTGTTGGGGAGCACTTTCAACTCAAACAAGCCTTCATCATCGCCTGGAAAGTCATGCAGTATCCAATCGCGCTATTCTTTGTCGTCTTTTCGTTTTCTCTAATCTATTACTTTGGTCCAGACATAAAAGAACAGCATTGGTATTGGATCACACCTGGTTCGGTGTTTGGAGTACTCCTGTGGCTGACAGCTTCATTTTTGTTCCGGGTATACTTGCATTTCTTCAATAGCTATTCGCAAACATACGGATCCCTGGGGGCGGCGATGATTTTATTGGTGTGGTTCTATGTCACCGGCTTTGCTTTTTTGGTGGGAGGTGAGATTAACGCGCAGATTGAGCACGCTGCCGCACGCCACGGACATCCCGAGGCCAAAGCCCCAGGCGAGAAAGCTGTGAGTGAAGAAAAGAAAGCGGCATAGGGGATTTCCTGCCGCTCCAGATTTGCGACGGCTTGCTCAGAGCAGTGGAATGGGACTATCGCTTCACGGTTCCGTAGTCTTATCGTATGAAAACCGGGCCTAACCTCAGATTCGCGACCGAGCGATGTCCGTCAGTCCTGCCGGAATGCCTCGCTGATCCAACGCCTTGTATTATTTTCTGACACGAATCGCTGACCATCTGCACATCAGTGATTTTCATATGGCTGTGCTCGGAATTGCCTTTTTCATGTGAGCATCGCACCATTGCGGAACTTCAAAGGCCCAGTGGAGGGCTCTTTCCAGGCCGGCTTGGTATCGAGCTTTACGGCGAAAGGAGGCCGCGCCAGTCGCCGCTAAAGTGGGTTGGAAACCCGCATTCAAGCTGAGTGAATGCCTTCAAGCGGAAATCAGACCGGCAGAATGTAAAGAAGTGGTGCCGTTGGTACTTACGTGGAGGTCCCGGTCTGAGGAGCCATGAGCGCTTCCGGTCTGCACTTGCTGCCACTTTATGGTTTTGCATCAAAGGGTGAGTTCGCGAGCACACCAAAAATGGACCGTAACCTAGCGGAACAGGTACTCGATGAATGATTTCCTTCGTTCGAAGCACTGGAAACTCAAAGCGCGGCGATTGTGCAATTCTTGAAAGGCGAAGGGATAGCTACAGATGAGCAACTCGCCCCTTCCCTCGTCCCCGCCACCCATTCCTACAGTAAACACCCGATTTGACTCTGGCGTTACAACGTGAATGATGTGGCACGCTGGAGCGGGGGTTGGGCCGTAAGCGCCAGCACCTTCCCTTTCCATTACCGAAATGGCGACCCAGCCTATGTCTTTCTTGCAAGGCCGTCCGGTACATTTTTCAGGTGGGAGGGCGCCATAACACAAATTTGCTGTTACAGAATATTTTCGGTGTCATTACGGACTCAACCTGATGCCGCGGCTAAACTCGTTATCGTAGGTTCAGTCTGTCCGGCTCTTGAATGGAGAAAGCTCAATGGGGACAATCCTGATCATCATTTTGATCCTTCTGCTGATTGGCGCACTGCCGACCTGGCCGTATAGCGGCGGCTGGGGCTATTACCCGAGCGGTGGGCTAGGGTTGGTATTGCTAATCATCATCATTTTGGTTTTGATGGGCCGCTTCTGACGCGAGGAATACCTTTTTTCCGCAATCCGCTGGAAGAGTGTCATTGCACAGAAGTGCAACGCCAGCTTCACGTAAGCTCCTGGTACAAATACAGCTTCCAACCGATAGACCAAGCGAGCGTAGCTGCTCTACCGTCGCAGCCACCAGAAGCCGGTGGAGATCTCGATGACCGTCCTGCGGATCTTCGTGGCCGACGATCATGAAGTCGTGCGCAAGGGCCTGGTATCACTCTTGCAGGCTCAGCCGAATTGGAGCATATGCGGCGAGGCCGCGGACGGCCACGAAGCAGTGGAGAAGGCGCAACGATCCAAGCCGGATGTAGTCATTCTTGACGTTGGAATGCCACGGCTAAACGGCCTGGAAGCAACCCGGCAGCTCTTGAAGGCAAATCCAGAAGCCAAAGTTCTGATTCTGACCCTGCACGAGTCGGACCAGATGGTGCGTGAGGTCTTGAACGCCGGTGCACGTGGTTTTGTTCTCAAATCAGATGCCGCTCGCGATCTGGTTTTCGCGGTCGACGCTCTCGCCCACGGCAAAACGTATTTCACCTCCAAAGTCTCGGCCATGGTTCTGGAGGGCTACCTGAAAGGCGGAACACTGGCCAGCCAGGCTGCTATGGGGAACAACCGGCTCACGGCGCGAGAGCGCGAAATCGTTCAATTGATCGCAGAAGGAAAGAGCTCGAAAGAAATAGCGGTCGCTCTCGGTTTGAGTGTCAAGACGGCAGAAACGCACCGCTCCAATCTGATGCGCAAGCTGCAGCTTCATTCTGTCAGTGAACTGGTGCTTTATGCGGTCAGAAACAATATCGTCCAGGTGCCGGATTCCTATGATGGACTGCCGAGCGCCGCGTAAAGTGGGGCGGGTCGCCTGAATCGATTCCTGATTATTTGGCGCTGGTGGGAGATGCGGCAGATGGCTATCCTGGGCTAGCGGGCTGGGGCGCGAAATCTTCGGCTGCGGTGCTGGCCAAATTCGTTCATGTCGATCCCTAAGGATGTGGAGACAACAATGAACTTGAAATGTGACACACATCGGCGGATCGCAACACTTTTGCTCCTGGTGTTGGCTGCTGCAGCTTCAACTCTTGCGCAGGATGGCAAGCTCGTCCTTCACGCCACACCCGAGCAGGCATACGTCTTCGTTGATGGTCGTGCGCTTGGTCAGGCAGGCCACACATTCAGCCTGAGTGCGGGCGATCACAAGATCGACGTGGTCAACTACGGATACACCCCCAATAGCCAAACCGTATCCATAGCATCCGGAGCAACCACCGATCTGAAGGTTACGTTATCTCCGGTTACCGAAACCGTTGCTGGACCGTGGGGAGCTATGACGATCGAGGGTGCGGATCACGATGCCATATTGCTCAACGGAAAGACGCCCGAGTTCTTCGTCGGCCAAGCCGATGAATTCAACCACGATTGGTGGTGGAAGCAAGAGCTCGTCGTTCCGCCAGGTACTTATCAGGTAACCGTGCTCGCGGCGGACAAAGAGGTCTGGTCAGGGCCAGTAGAGGTTCCGGCGGACCAGCGAGTGGTCATCGATGTGCCCAAGGGCGTTC
>QHOS01000220.1 GCA_003219415.1 Verrucomicrobiota bacterium
ACAATGAAACTGCAGCCGGATTTTCTTCATGAATTCGTTCCAGGTCACTCGAACCGAACGCTCTTACTCTTGCACGGCACCGGTGGAAATGAGCGCGATCTCATACCGCTCGGGCGCGAGCTCGATCCGAATGGGTCGTTGCTTAGCCCGCGCGGAAAAATTCTGGAGAACGGAATGCCGCGATTCTTTCGCCGGCTGGCGGAAGGTGTATTCGATTTAGAAGATTTGAAAACACGCACGCTCGAACTTGCAGATTTCGTCACCGCCTCAGTGCGGCATTACAAGCTAGCAGCGAACCACATCGTTGGCGTTGGTTACTCTAACGGCGCCAACATCGCCGCAAGCATGTTACTACTTCGTCCGGAAATCCTGTACACGGCCATCCTATTTCGCGCCATGGTGCCGCTGATTCCGGAGACATTGCCAGACCTTTCGTCTGTGCGTGTTTGGATCGGCGCGGGCGATCAGGACCCGATTGTTCCCGCATCGGAGACAAAGCGCTTGGCAGAACTGCTTCGTCGCGCAGGCGCGGATGTGACGATTCGATTTTTCAATGCCGGCCACGGCCTAACGAGCCGTGAGATCGAGACAGCAGGCCAATGGCTCAAAGATCTTAAGCCGTGAGCCGCGCGAAAATGAAAACAACCAGGCTTGAAGCGTTCAGCGACGGTGTTCTTGCGATCATCATCACGATTATGGTGCTGGAATTGAAGGTGCCGCATGCAGTTGAACTCGCCGCGTTGAAACCGGTGCTGCCGGTGTTGTTGAGCTACGTGCTAAGTTTTATCTATCTCGGCATCTATTGGAACAACCATCATCATCTGTTCCAAGTCACGGAGGAGGTCAGCGGCGGGATTCTCTGGGCCAACCTTCATCTCCTGTTCTGGCTGTCGCTCTTTCCGTTCACAACAGCCTGGATGGGTGAAAATCACCTTGCCGCAATCCCGACCGCTATTTATGGCTTTGTGCTGCTGATGGCGGCAATTGCCTACTACATTCTGCAGCGAACGATTATCGCAAAAGAAGGCCGCGAATCGCTCCTTGCGCAGGCTGTTGGCAGGGATTGGAAAGGTAAGCTCTCTCCCCTGCTCTATCTCGCCGCCATCCCGCTCGCGTTTGTCAGTCCATGGATCGCCGGTGGGCTGTACGTGTTCGCCGCGCTGCTCTGGTTGATTCCTGATCCCCGAATCGAGAGAGAGATTGAGAAGCGCGAAGAGTAAAAGAAAGGCCGAAATGGAGTTTCCATGTAAAGCGCGACGCTCTACCGATGAATCCGCTTGAAAATTCAATCGCATTTGGCGCGCCTGGAATTGAGCCGCGCTGGACTTCGAGCGCCAAAGAAGGCGTGGGGACATCCTATCACACCAGTTGCCGCATTTGGTTCACGCTCAGTCACGGCATCGTCAACGAGATTTACTATCCGCACGTCGACCAACCCAACACGCGAGACTTTCAGTTTCTCATCAGCGATGGAGAAACGTTTTGCCACGAGGAAAAGCGCGACCTTACCCATGCGATCGATTACCCGGAACGCGATTGCCTCTTTTACCGCCTAACGAATTCGGAGCCGGGCGGCCGTTATCGCGTCGTAAAATATGTCTTCGCCGATCCACATCAGTCGGTTCTCCTCGTGCACACCAAAGTTGAAGTGCTGGACGAATCACTCCGTGGAAAATTGCGACTCTACGCATTGCTGGCTCCTCACATCGCCGGTTATGGCGCCGGCAACTCCGGCTGGTGTTCTGAAGTGGGAAATATCAAACTTATCCGCGCTCAGCGCGAAAACGTTAACCTTATCATGGCGTGCACCACAGGCTTTTCTCGCCGCTCGGTCGGTTACGTCGGTTTCAGCGATGGTTGGCAGGATCTCATGGACAATTTCCAAATGGACTGGGAGTTTCGCACAGCCGAGGAGGGCAACATCGCGTTGACAGGCGAAATCCACCTGCCGCCCACCAATGAATTCACGGTCGCAGTGGCATTTGGCCGCAGTTATCAGAGTACAACCGCAAAGTTGTTCCAATCGCTGGCTGAGCCGTTCGAGTCACACCGTCAGGCGTACGTCCGCCAATGGCAGCGCGCGGTTGTGAATCCAAAATTCGATTTCAGCGCCGACACATCCGACGGCGGCGGAATGTATCGGTTGAGCCGCTGCGTGCTGATTGCGCATGAAGACAAGGTTTTTCAAGGCGCGATTGTTGCATCGATGAGTATCCCCTGGGGCGAAACCAAGGGCGACAACGATCTTGGAGGTTATCATCTCGTCTGGACTCGTGACCTCGTACAAAGCGCAACAGCGCTCCTCGCCACGGGGCAGACGAGCACGCCCCTGCGCGCATTAATCTGGCTCGCAGCAATTCAGCGACCGGATGGAAGTTTTCCTCAGAATAGTTGGATCGATGGGACCGCTTATTGGTCTGGCCTGCAACTCGATCAGATTGCCGCGCCAATACTTTTAGCATGGCGTTTGCACAAACAAGACGCGCTCGGTTTGTTTAATCCGCGTGTAATGATTGTGCGCGCCGCAGCGCACTTAATCCTGCAAGGCCCAGTTACCAGTCAGGATCGATGGGAAGAAAACGCCGGTTATTCGCCTTCTACGCTCGCCACGGTGATTGCCGCCCTCGTCTGCGCGGCGGAATGGGCCACGGAATACGGGGAAACTGCAGCTGCGGATTTCGTTTTTGCGTATGCCGACTGGCTGGCGGCACACGTTGAAGAATGGACTGTTACAACCCAGGGTGAACTGGTCGATGGATTCCCTCGTCACTACATCCGCATCAACCCCACGAACCCTAACGCGCCTGACCCTCACCCCGATCCAAATACAACGATGATTCAACTGGCCAACGGCGGCGGCCTCCATCCGGCGCGAAACGTAGTTGGCGGTGACTTTCTTCATCTGGTGCGATTCGGTATTCGCGACGCGAACGATCCGGTCATTCGCGATTCGATCGAAGTCATCGATCGCGTGCTCAAGTATGATCTGCCACAGGGGCCGGGCTGGCGTCGTTACAATCACGACGGTTATGGGCAAAAAGATGACGGCGGCGCTTTCGACGGCACAGGCGTCGGACGTTGCTGGCCAATTCTTACCGGCGAACGCGGCCATTACGAACTGGCGGCCGGACGCGATCCAAAGCCGTTTATCACAGCAATGGAAAATTTCGCGAATCAGGGTGGGATGATTACCGAACAGCTATGGGACGGACCTGACTTGCCGGATGCGCATATGAAACGGGGCTTCCCAACCGGCGCAGCAATGCCGCTATGTTGGTCGCATGCCGAATATATTTCCCTGGTGCGCAGCCGCCATGATGGCATCTGCCTTGGTTGCGTAGAACCGGCATATCAGCGCTATGTGTTGCACGCGGCGCGGAGCGATTACGAGATATGGACTCTGCGCTATCCCATGCGGCGCATGTCTCGCGGAAAAATTTTGCGCATTATCGTTGCTGCCCAGGCAACCGTAGTCTGGTCAATCGATGGCGGGACGCGTACGAATCTTTTGGACACAATTCACGAAAGCAGATTAAACCTCTGGTTCGCAGACTTTCGAACCGCAGATTGGCCGGCCGGTTCACTGTTTACCTTTACATTCTTCTGGAAACGCGATCAGCGTTGGGAAGGCCGTGACTGGCAGGTAAACGTTCTATGAAAATCAAGTCGACGTCACCGATCAACGGAATCCGGCGTTAGGCAGAGTGCCAAACTCAATGCGGCTTGCACCCGGTGTGCCATCCTCCCCATCTCCAAAGAGGGATGGAACATCAACTCTAAAGTCGCACTCGACTCTAACGAACACCACCTTGAGACTATCTCGAATTCCGATAATCCCTGTTTCTGACCACAAGGCCGACGAATACTCTTTAAGTCTAAAGCGCTGATAGTGGATGGGAACGCTGGATGA
>QHOS01000221.1 GCA_003219415.1 Verrucomicrobiota bacterium
AGAACGGCGCGGATGTAGTTGATTCATATCCAAGTGCGAAAGAAAGATTCAGATGTTCAGGCTCGTTTACGACTGTTGGTGCTGGTGGATGAATCGAATGTGGGCAGTTCTGTGCGGACAGCGGGACGCGGGCTCGATTGGTTAAAGCTCCGCGATTTCCTGGCTGGGCCAAACACCGGACGTGATCTGATCGAGATGGTGGTCTATGCCGGATTGCCACCTGCGATCCCCACGTGGCAGGAGGAGCGGGACAAGAAAAACAAATTCGTCCATTGGCTGCGTTCCAACGGATTCATGGTCGTGACAAAAGATGGTGCGCCCGCCGAAGAAGGTCATTACAAGGCGAACGTGGACGTGATGATGGCGATCGACGCGCTCGAGCTTTCCATCGAGATGCGGCCCGATGTTGTGATCCTGGTAACTGGTGACGCCGATTTTGCTTATCTCGCCATCAAATTACGACGGCACGGGATCCGCGTGGAAGTCGCGTCAGTCGCCGCAAATCTCGGCAACTTATTGAAATCCGCGGCGAACGACGTGATCGATCTGGCTCAGCTTTTCCGGACATTCGAGATCAAACAAGTTCAGGATGCGCCGCCGCAGGTATCACATCGAACGCAGCAGGAACAGCCCAGGCGCAGACCTCGGTTTCGTCCCGTTGCTACATCGCCACAAGCGCGCGAAGGTTGAGGCTTATGGGACACAGCCAAGGCAGAGATAACGCAAAGAAACGCGCAAGACGCCGAAAAAAGACTGAGCGCCTTGCGCTCGCTAAGAAAAAGACAAAGAAATAACGCGCTCGAACTTCGGCTTCTTATTGCCCATCTCGTCTGTTTGCCGCGTTGCGAAATCAGACGCGCAATAGCGACCGGCCGGTGGGTGACAGCTTCAATACTTCCGGCGCTCTATCAAGACATCGCGTTTCCCAGGATGCAGCGTGTATTGTCTCCACTCAACGACAGGACAGCAGAGTCGCGTTTGTTTTAGATTTTCGCCCATTGGTTCAGTCATCACTCACTTAAGCATGCTCGGCGCAGAAATGGAAAAGGTGGAACCAGGAGTATTCGCGAGCGCGATTAAAGCCTGAACCGGTTTGCGCGGACTGATTCGGCCGCGGTCGGCGCCAGCGGCTACAGTGCAGTCGCCGCGGCGACCGCCTCTACCCAGCTTCGCACGAACTCCGGCGCGGCAAGCAGCGAACCTTCATGCATCGTAAGCGCTTAGGATGTGACGCTGGAATCTGTCGTATTCTGAGTTTGAGCAATTGAAACGTTGAGCGAAACTTCGGGCCGTGAAAGACCTTACCTAAAGCTAGTGTGACCTGCCTTCGTCAAGGCTACGGCATGGCGGGGCGAGCGGTTTGAAAACGCAGAGACACAACTAATCCATGAAGGATCTGACGACTGGTTCAGTGACCAGGCATTTGCTGCATATGTCGGCGTTTTTGGCCATGAGCATGGTGGTGCAGACCCTCTATTTGCTGGCCGATCTGTACTGGGTAGGACACCTCGGAAAGGAAGCGATCGCTGCGGTTGGTGTCGCGGGCAACATCACGATGATTGTGCTGGCGCTCACCCAGATGCTGGGGGTGGGAACAACCACGTTAATCTCACAAGCCGCAGGCCGAAAAGATCAGCCACACGCAGAACTGGCTTTCAATCAGTCTTTCGTCATGTCGATAGTGATCGCGCTGGCGTTGGGCGTTGTCGGATTCATTCTGCGTCCTGCCTATTGCGACTGGCTGAGCGCAGATGCAGAGACAGCGACATTGGCAAAGGCTTATCTGCTCTGGTTTCTACCCGGGCTGTTACTTCAATTTCCCCTGGTAGCACTGGGTTCCGCACTGCGCGCGACTGGAATCATCAAGCCAGCCGTGGGATTCCAAGTGCTCAGTGTGTTCCTCAACATCGTGCTCGCCCCACTGTTGATTTTCGGAATCGGTCCGTGGCCAAAACTCGGAGTGACCGGCGCAGCGCTTGCTACATTCATTTCCATACTAGTCGCCGATGTGCTGATCGTGATTTATTTTGAAAGGAAATATCATTATCTGCGTTTTCGTTTTCCTCTGTTTCGCCCGCAAACAAAAATTTGGGGAGGAATGTTACGGATTGGTGTGCCCGCCGGCGCGGAGTTTTTGCTGCTCTTTGTGTACATCATGATCGTTTACGCAATCATCCGAGGCTTTGGACCAGCGGCACAGGCGGGGTTCGGAATCGGCGCACGCGTGATGCAGGCGTTTTTTCTGCCGGTGGTTGCGCTCAGCTTTGCCGTGTCGCCCGTGGTTGGCCAGAACTTCGGTGGCCGGCGCGCGGACCGAGTCCGGCACTCCGTCTATTCTGCGATTGGCATCGCATCGTTAATGATGCTGGTGCTCACGTTGATCGCGTTCTTCTTGCCCGGGACGTTGATTCGCATTTTCTCGCGCGATCCGCGAGTCATTGCCTTCGGCAGCGAATACCTTCGAATCGTTTCTTTGAACTTCATTTCAGCGGGAATTGTCTTTGTCACGTCGAGCATTTTCCAGGGAATTGGCAACACGCTGCCGCCGCTGTTTAGCTCGATGACGCGGCTGATTTTGTTCGCCCTGCCCGCGATGTATATCTCGCGGAGGCCCGGGTTTGAGATCAGGGAGCTGTGGTATTTATCCATCGGTTCGATCATCTTTCAGATGTGCATCAATCTCCTGCTGCTTCGGCATGAGTTGCGAAAGCGACTTAGATTCGATGAACCGGAAAATTTTATTGCGGCGAGTGCGACCGCGTCGTAGTTCGCGCCGATTCAATTACGCGTGCGTTTTTTCTCCGCGGCCGAAGAATTGAAACGCTAGCAGGGTGACGAACACCGCGACGCAAAGCCAGGCGAACCAATCGCCGGCGCGGGTGTAAAACGTTTCCTCTCGCGAAACGTTTACCTTTCCCGTGATCGACACGAAACGACCGGGGACAGTGGCCGCTTCCACCAGAATGCGACCGCGGTTGTCGCTCAGGGTCAATAGCCCGTTACGTGCCGAACGAGCGAGGGCGAAACCGTTTTCGACGGCGCGCAGA
>QHOS01000065.1 GCA_003219415.1 Verrucomicrobiota bacterium
CAAATACTTGACCGTATTTGCCGATTTCAAAATTGCGCGATCTTTTTTCGATGCATCGCTGGCGGCTGTTCCGTTTACGCCGGATCCGTTTAAAACTCCGGGAACTACCGTAGGCTTTAGCCCTGCCGGCATCAGCGTGCCAATCCAGAATGCGTTTAATCCGTTCACAGTGGGAGATACGACTCTGGTTATTAACGGAACCCCAGTCCCTGTGACTACCGGCGTCCGGTTTCGTGGCATTAACGACACCGGGCC
>QHOS01000066.1 GCA_003219415.1 Verrucomicrobiota bacterium
CTGCATAACACGGCCACCTTTGAGCTGCCATTGGCGTACGCCACGTTTAATGGTGATCTGTTTAATCTTCCCGCGGGGCCGGTATCGTTTGCGATCGGCGGCGAGTATTACGGTGAGAGATGGGACCGCAAGCCGGACTCACTCAATACGACGTTTCAAACGATTGGCTCGGTCGATTCGGAAGGTTCCAGGGTGAACCGGGATGTTTGGTCAATTTTCGAGGAAGTGCGGGTTCCGTTTACCAGCCCGACGTGGAACTTTCCCGGCTTCTATAGTTTCGAAGTGGACTTTGCCGAGCGCGAACAGTGGTTCAGCCAGAATACCACTCCCGTACTAAGTACTTCGTTCCCAGCGGCGCATAGTACGTATGACGCGCAGAAGCCAAAAGTGTCGGTACGCTGGCAACCGGTTGATCCGAAGTATATCGGAGCGGTGACTCTGCGTGGGAGTTACACTGAAGCGTTTCACGCGCCGACAGTGCGTGAGCTTTCGCCCGCTGGCCAGCAAGCATTCCCGCTGGTTGTGGATCCATTTTCTTCCCAGACTGAGCCGCAGGTCGAGGAACGCCAAGCCGGAAACCCGTTCCTGCACCCGGAAACAGCTTATGAATGGACCTATGGGATCGTTTATAGCCCGAAATGGATCAAGGGTCTGACCTTGAGCGCCGATTGGTGGCATATCGACATGCGAGATATCGTCTCGCTCCTCGGCGCGCAGTTTATTATCTCGAACAGCAATCGTGCGCCATTCAATTCTCTCGTAACTCGTGCGCCCTCGACAATTCCGGGGGAACTTGGCCCAGTTACACTGGTGATCGACCCGAACGAAAATATTTCTGGTGCGATATTCGAAGGTCTCGATTACGAGGCGATCTATATCCTGGATTCAACGATCTTCGGCCACGGAGACTTTGGGAGACTGACCAGTACAGTCAATGGCACGTGGCTGTCCCGGGCTGAGCTACAGCCTGCGCCTGGTACCAAACGGTTCGGTATCGCTGGCGAATTCCTGCCTACATCATTCACATTGACCAGTTCGCTGCCAAGAAATCGGGCCAACTTCAGTATCTTCTACGATGGCCCGGCTGACACATGGCTAGGTGGCTTGGATGTTGGAGCAGTTGTTCACTGGATCGGCCAATACGAAGATGACAATATCGATCTGGTCGGAACTTACGACGGCGGAACGCCGAAGCCCCAAACGCCGAGAACTGATCCTCTAACCGGCGAGGACGGTGCACATGCGCGAAAAGTGGACACTTGGGTCACGTTCGACCTGATCCTGAATTATACGTTTAACCTGCCGCCGCCCGCTCCAGCCGAGGTTCCTGGCTTCGCCAAGGATGGGGGCAAAAACGTGCGGATGAAGGATGGCAAGGAAAAGAATGTCGTCCCGGTCTCCACGGCTGAGTATGGCTGCAGCAACTGGAAATGGTGGCTCAACAATACAACCGTCACGCTTGGTATGCAGAACGTGACCGACGAAGATCCACCATTCGTGGCTGGCAACTTTGAGAACGGCTATGACGAGTCGCTAACGACAATTAAGGGCCGGTTCTGGTACGTTGGGCTAAAGAAAAGGTTCTAACTTTCTCCATTAGTTAGGTTACAGAAGAGGCAGCCCGTTTGGGCTGCCTCTTTGTCATCCAGAGCGGTGCAGACGATAACGGATCTCTCCACGCCAATGACGCTAGAACGGCTCTTACAAATGTTGTAGCCGCCTCCCTTGTGTCGAGGCGCTCCGCCGGCGTTGTTGCCTCGGGCAGCACGGCGACACTCGCCACGGCGGGCCTGCTTTGCCGTGCCTATAGCACCGCGCGTTTGTGATAAGTTCTAGGCAGCGCGCAATACAGTCGATCTTCCGCGCGCACCAGATTTGTGAGGCTCCACGTTCGACGAACCATTGCTTTTAGGAGCTCGCCTCAGGGCGCGGTAGATCCGCGGGCGAATGCCCGTGAACCGCTCGAAAGCCACACTAAAAACATCTGCGCTTCGAAATCCAAGAGACTGAGCAACGCTTTCAATGCTGCTTCGAGGAACTAACAATCGTTGCTGCGCTTCGGCAATACGCGCTTCCGCGACAAACTGCGCAGGGGTTTTGCCAAAAGCTTCATGGAACAGACGAGTGAAGTTACGGCGGGACATGGCAGCTCTTTGGGCGAGGACGTCTATAGAAAGGTCGTCGCTGAGATGAGAAAAAATCCACGCGGGAAGGTCAGCAAAACGGTCAGACGATTGGATCTGAAACTTTAGCGCTTCAGAGTACTGTTCGTGTTCGCCGGACCTTTTAGCCGGAACTACTAATTCGCGCGCTAAAGCCAACGCGACATGACGACCAAAATCTTCATCGACCAAGGAAAGCGCGAAATCGACCGCGGAGGTCCCACCGGCGCAAGTGTAGAAAGAGCCGTCTTTGATAAAGAGATTGTTTGGAATAACACGGAGCTTCGGAAACCGCGAAGCAACATTCTTCGCAAACCGCCAATGGATCACTGCCTGGCGCCCATCCAGAAGGCCGGTTGCTGCAAGCGCGTAGATACCTCTTCCAAGAGCTGCGATGCGTCGCGTATTCGGTGCCCGCTGTTTTAGCCATTTTATGAGCCTCCTGTTGAGTTTTACACCGTGACATCTGCTGCCGCTGCAAACAAACACAGTGTCAAGCGGCGGCGCGGCTTCGAGGTCAACATGTGGACTGATCACGATACCGCATTCTGTGACGCATGGTTCTGCGTTGATACCAATCGTCATCACTCGGTAACAACGGGATTCACGCGCTTCCGGCTGGTCACTCCTTCGAATTGTTGCCCGTGAAAAAACTTCGGCGATACCCATTAGATCAGCCGCAGCTATCTCTTCGGCTATAATCAAACCAACCGTCTTTGGATTCATGGCTGCAGTGAAATGCTTCAGCCAAGTTCTCGATGATGGCTTTGTTTACAATGTCCAGTCGGCGCGGTACGACAAGGCCACTTTGGCTTCGCGGGTTTGAAGCATTAGGACGTTGAAGCGTTAAAACGGACAGAGGCCACCTCTGAAAGTGTTACGCTAGCCGCGTCGATGCTGTAACCACTACCGTCGGTGAACCGATGAGTATTGACGCATCACCAGCGCAATGGGCAGGCCTACGCAAAACAGGTGAATGACCAATTGCGACCAGCCCATTGGGGGCTTGAACAAGATCGGCGTATGCAGATAGAGACTGCGAATCCACGACAGGAACGGCGCTGTAGCGAAGTTATTGACCGCGAAAACCGCCGCTCCATAAAGCATTCCCACAGCCACGACTCCCAAAAGTTTCTTGGGCAGAGAAAACCGCCGAGTTAGCGCGTAGAAGATCGCCGCCACGGTGAGCGCCATCGTAAAATGCATCGCGAGGCCCAGGAGAGCTGTTGCGAATCCGCCATTATAGGTGCCACGTCCCAGTAGACCGCCAGCCACGCTTTGCAGCACGTGCGCTGGGGGGAAGCCCGCTAGAACGCGGGCATTGATGCACGCCGCCGTGATGTCGAGCACGCCGACAATCGCGCCTGCGTATAGAATCGGTTTGAGGTCTCTCATCACGCTAAGGTCCCTTTCTTAATTCCTGCTCGTATTCTTACTAATGCTCACACTCTTGCTCGATTAGAAGTGGCAGTGATTAATTGGGTCACAAGGTCCAGTTAATGAACCTCCATAAGGCCACTTTGCATCGACGTGACGGCAGCCATTTCAATGAGCATCTGTGCGTTTTTGCTATTTTGTTCTGTGCACGATGAAAGCCCGGTTCTCTCTTGCAAACCCTACCTTTGGGTAGTAATCCATCGCCGTCGGGACGGAGAGTAGTAACAGCATTGATTGTTCTCCGATTTTCTCTCTGGCGAGCTCAATAAGCTTCTTGCCGATCCCTGACCTTTTATAGCCGGGACTGACAGCCAGATCGGCAAGATAACTACACCAGACCCAATCTGTAATTGTACGAGAAACACCCACTAGCTTGTTCTCATCCCAAGCGGTTACAATCAGATCTGAATTTTCAAACATTGCTCTTATTCTTTGAGGATCGTTCGTAGGCCTTGGAAGGTCTGCATCGTTGTATAGCTCAATAACTTGTTGGGCGGTTGGTACGACGTCGAACTTGTAGCTTATTTTGTTATTCCCGCGTCTCTTCGTGGTCATGTAGGTTGATGCGTGGTTCACTTGGGCGGTTTTAGAGCTGGCACGGCGGAGACATCGATCAGGTAAATGTCACCAATTCCGTTGCCAGGTGCGTGCAGCTCGTGCAACACCTGATCGGTGGTGCGTTTGGGTGGTTTGGCAGCCAGCGCTGCCAAACGGCAACTGGTCCAGATCAGGTATTTGCCATCTGGCGTGAGTTTGGGCGATAACTCGCGTTCTGGCGAATTGATTTCCGGCCCGAGATTGACCGGCTCACTCCATTTACCGTCGGCTTGCTTGTGCGAGACGTAAAGATCGTAACCACCGAGAGAGTCGGGTCGCTTTGTGGCTGCGAGCAGCAGCATCCGCTCATCTTCGGTAACGAAAGCTTCGTACTCGCCCGCTCCAGTATTAACAGGGCGCCCGAGATTCTCGACCGAATAGCTCCCGTCTTTCTTCAGCACAGCGCGATAGATGTCGCCCAGGCCACTGGAATCCTTGCGTTGTGAGCCGAAGTACAGGGTCCCGTTCTTTAAGACGATCGGATAAAAATTATCCGTATCGCCGTTGACCGGCGTTGGCAGATGGCGAGGCGCGCTCCAGCCAGACTCTGTCTTGTCCATGACCCAGATGTCGTGATGTGACTGGCGTTCGCCGCCCGCTTCCACAGGGCGATCGGAGATGAAGTAAAAGTGTTTTCCATCAGCGGTGATGTAGGGATCGGCGTCCTGAAATTGGCCGGAGAACGGCGCGACCTCCGGTTGCGACCAGCTACCGTCCTTGTAGCGCGAAACGAAGATGGTCCACCGCGAGAAATTGGGCGCCATCTTGAGAAAGTATATCTCGCGGCCATCAGGTGTGAACGTTGGGTGCGATTCATAGTCGCCAGTAGAAATGATGCCGGGCGCAAACAACGTCGCACGCGCGAGCGGCTTCGCCGAATCGTAAGGGGCGGTCTGCGCAACCAACGATGCGCTTACGATCGTCAGGGTTATCGCGCAGGTGCTTGCGAAAGGAAGTCCGGTGATTGCCTGGTATGTATTGGTCATGGGCTTACTTGTCTTTAGCAGATAGCCAACGCACAAACTGATCAGTCCGCTAACAGACTAGCAGTCCTGCGCGAGTCAACTGCCCAGGCCATCAAACAAAACTTTTACTGCTCTTCCGCCTCGCCGAAAGCGTTAATCTGGAATGTCGGCTTCGACGAGCTTCGATAAAAGAATGAGCGACTCTTGCCAGCCGAGATAGCACGCCTCCGCTGGTATGGCGCCAGGCACGCCTTCCTGCACAATGTTCAACTCCGTCCCGCAGGATACTTTGTTGAGTGTTATCGTCGTCTGCATCTCTCCGGGCAGATTCGGGTCATCGAATTTGTCGGTGTAACGGATGCGTTCGTGAGGTGTCAGTTCAAGATATTTTCCGCCGAAGGAATGGCTTTTACCCGTAGTGAAATTGGTGAACGACATCTTGTAGGCGCCGCCGACCTTTGCATCCATCTGGTGAACCTTTCCCGTGAATCCATTTGGCGGAAGCCATTTCGCCATCGCATCTGGATCAAGGAATGCGCGATATACTTTATCGGGCGCGGCACGGAGTACGCGGTGAAGCCGAATCGAGTTTGTAGTGCTTGGTGACATAATTACTGGTTGATAAGGTTGCTTTCGTCTTTTGAATGGTAGTGAATTTCAAATTGCCGAGCTCACTTCTGTTCTGGAGGCGCGACGCTAATCATCCATCCGATTCCGAACCGGTCCTGGACCATACCAAAGCGGGGCGACCAAAAGGTTTTTGTAAGCGGCATCTTTACCTCTCCACCTTCTGATAGCCCAGCGAAAACGCGATCCGCTTCCTTCTCACTAGGGACAGAGACCGAGAGAGAAAAGCCTTGAAAGCTGGCTTTGTCGGCGGAGCAGCCGTCTGACGCCATCACACTCGTTTGGCCAACGCGGAAACTGGCGTGCATGATTTTGTTCTCGAAACCGGGGGGGACCGTACCGGGCGGTTGCGGTTCAGGACTCTCCTTGAAGCGCATCATCATCTCGACTTCGGCGCCGAGGGCTTTGCGGTAAAATTCGATGGCTTCTTCGCAGTTCCCATTGAAGAAGAGGTAAGGTTGAATGGTTCGGTTGTCTTTTGTCGTGTTCATAGGTTTGGTTTGTTATGTAGTTTTGTTGCGTCTTTGTTTAATCATTACGTGCAGGTGAAATTAGGTTTTGTTATGCGCGTGCTGCCGGGACACGCCTCGAAGACATAGTTCTTTTCGACTTTAACCCGAGGAGCTCGCGGCGATGGTGGCTTATTTCGTCATACAGTTATGTTAGTTTCTTTTCGCGCTTCAGCAAGTCCTTGCAAGCAACCAGCCACTCTGACTTCGATACGATTTCGTGGGGATTAACTTCACTAATCCCTGTTTTCTCGTATTCCATTGCTTCGATTTTCATTTTGTCTGGTCTCCTTGGTTTGATGATTTCGCTTGGATTTCCAACATACTGTTTTCAAGGCCAAGGCCATTAAACCGCCAGTTGAGCCTGCGCCAACTGCCGTCAACAGCGCGGTTGTTATGCAGGCTGGGCACATGGTTGGTTTCGTTTCATCTATTACAACGAACGAGGACTGGTGTTTTGGACACCTTTATTCACCGTGGGAATAGCGTCGGCACTTCCGAATCACGTAATGACATAGCCGTTGTCAGGGTGAAATCTCGTTCTCGAGTTTCGCGAAGAGCGCGCAAAAGTGAGAATCCTTCAGGCCAGTCGCCGAGACTGCTGGCACTGTTGATGTGTCCCGCTTCACCAATCATCACGAACTCGCTGCCCCACGCCGTTGCGAAGGCTTGCGCGCGCATGACGGTGACAAATGGGTCATTCGAGCTCGCGACTACAACACTTGGAAACGGAAGTCGCACCAGCGGCATCGGCGCAAATCCGGTCGGGCCGGAGGGAAAGTTCGCGGCCTCGGGGTCGCTCGGCGCTACCAGAAGCGCTCCTCGAACCCTTCCTCCTGAGCAGCCGACTGCCCAATGCGCGACCAGCGCGCATCCAGCGCTGTGCGCCACAAGCAAGGTCTCCGGCCCTGTGCGTTCGAGCGCTTGGTCGAGCCGCGCTACCCACTCGGCACAGTGCGGCGTTTCCCAGTCATCCTGGATAACACGTTCTATGGTCTCATCCCTGGCTTCCCAGCGGCTCTGCCAATGGCCGGGATCGGAGTTATAAAGGCCAGGAAGAATGAGCGTGCGCGTCATGCAGCAGCTCCTGGCACAGCGGACACGCCGAACGTTCCGTCAACGATTTCCACAAAGTTGCGCTCTTCGCGAAGAATGAAACGCCTGGCTTCGGCCGCGGCGAAATTGTTGCGCGCCTCGGGATCGGCCTTCAGCTTCTTTTTGTATGCTTCGTACGACGCAAGGCTGTCGAAAGCGATCAGTCCCCAGGCGATGTTGTTCGTGCCTTCATAAGGCAGAAAGTAACCCACGAGATGACCACCGCATCTTGGGACAACACGGCCCCAGTTCTCTGCGTACTCTTTGAAGGCATCTCGTTGGTACGGATCGATTTCGTATCTGATGATGCAGGTAATTTTTACGGCTGTTTTCATAGGTATAGGTTCTCCCAAAACAACGTCACAGCCCACAGTCAGTGCCGCTGCGAAAGTTGTAGCAAGCCGCATAAATTCGCGGCGATCTATCTGCAACGCTGAAGGTGCGGACGGCGTCGTTCCTGAAGCGACCATTCGAGCTGCCATTCGTCATTACTACTTACGCCCTGGCCAGGAGCATCCCAGAGCTGGTTCCCCGGTCCTGACAACAGTTCCAGTTTATTTTCATTGCAGTAGGGGCAACTTCCTAACGATCCTTCGTTGTCTTTACAAACTTCAGCGCGATCGAATTCAGACAGTAGCGAAGATAGGTTGGAGCAGGACCGTCATTGAACACATGTCCCAGATGTGATCCGCAGCGCGCGCACCTTACCTCGTCCCGTGTCATACCGTAACTGGTATCGGTTGCTTCGGTGATTTTGTCTTTCGCAAGCGGGGCATAGAAACTTGGCCACCCAGTGTGAGATTCAAATTTTGTCTCCGAGGTAAAAAGCTCATTTCCGCACGCGGCGCAGAGATAAATTCCTTTTTCGTGATTGTTCCAATACTGATTCTTGTATCGCGCCTCGGTTTTAGCTTCGCGGAGGACTTGAAATTGTCCGGGAGCCAGGACCTTTCGCCATTGGTCATTACTCAGCGTCACCTTATGCGTCATCGGAGTAGACTTGATTTGGCGTCGGATTTGCGTGGCGTCTGCGTCTTCCGCCTGGCCGGCGCGAACAGGTAAGATGCAGAGCAGGAATAAGGTCAGACGTTGCATTCTTCGTCTGGTATTAGCCTAAGGTTTCTTTAGGCCGAGTTTTTGAAGCTTCGGCTCTATGATTTGTCGGACGTACGGATTGTTTGGGTTTTTCCGGCAAAAGTTCTGATGATTTTCTGGCGCCGGACGAAACGATGCTGCGCGTGTGATATCAGTTGCTATCAGTTTTGAGTACGATCTTTGCGCCTGTCCCTTCGATTTCTCGGCTGTTGCACGTTGCTGTTCATCGACATAAAAGATAGCGGAGCGATATTGCTTTCCTGTGTCTGGTCCCTGGCTATCGACCTCGGTCGGATTATGCGCTCGCCAGAACAGATTGAGCAATTTGTCGTAGCTTGTCTTGCTGGGATCAAACGTGATCTGTATTGTTTCGGCGCGCTGCATATAGCCGGAGACCACCGAGGTTACGCCTGGCGCGCGTTGAAAAACCGCCTCCGTGCACCAAAAACAACCTCCGGCAAAATAGGCTACGTTTGCTTGGCTGCTGTGCGCTTGCGGACAAAATGCCATGCCCAGGGCGAAGGTCAGATAGTGCGGCAAAGACAGGAAGAGGAACTTGGATTTACGTTTGACCAATGACGAGCGAGAAGCCTTCCACATACTCCACCAATTTTTCGGCATCGGTTGATGTAGCAATGGCCACTTGCGAGAAGATGATAATGCCAGTTGCGCTTTGGAATACGCATGCAAATTGAAAGGAATTGCAGGAACCGGGGGAAAATCGGCATGTCCAGGAGCGAATCGCCTCTGAAGAAACGGCGACGACGTTCAATCATCGCGTTCGAAATGATTCGGCTCGACCGAACGGCAACCGAACCATTGCACGAGCAACTCTATCGCC
This sequence comes from Verrucomicrobiota bacterium, assembly GCA_003219415.1. Classification (GTDB taxonomy): domain Bacteria; phylum Verrucomicrobiota; class Verrucomicrobiia; order Chthoniobacterales; family UBA10450; genus Udaeobacter. The sequence goes on from QHOS01000066.1 coordinate 9,329, forward strand.
AAATTCGCGATGAGTTGAAATCAGGCACCTTTACCGACTGCGCGTCGCGCCTCCCCTCCTCTCGGGTCTTGGCCGTTGACCTGGGAATCTCAAGATTGACGGTTAACCTCGCATTCTCAAAGCTTCACGCAGAAGGCTATCTGCGTTCGAAGGCCGGATCGGGAACTTTTGTGGCGAATCCGCTCCCTGAGAGTTTTTTGACAGCCGACAAATTCGCCACGGAACGAATCCGCCGCGGCGGACCGAAAGCATATCGACCAGTCGAGCGTCGACCTCGTATCTCTGCCCGGGTCAAAGCCATTCCAGATCAACGTGCAGGGACGCAGTTTGATCTCGGAGCGTTGGGCGCCGGGGCGGGCATTTCTCTGGTTCCCGGACTCCCGGCAGTCGATGAATTCCCCATCAATATTTGGGAACGGCTTAGATCACAGGTGCTCGCACAAAAGGGCACCCATCTGCTGCGGCATGCATCGAGTCGTGGCGACGCGAACCTGCGCAAAGCAATTGCCACGTACTTGTGCGATTTTAGAGGCGCACGCTGTCATCCGGATCAAATCCTGATCGTCGGAGGAATGCAGCAGGCGATGCTAATCAGCGCCATGGCGCTGCTGGATCCGGGCGAGTCTGTGTGGATGGAAGATCCCGGTTTTCACCAGGCGCGCAGAGTTTTTACCTTGGCAGGCGCTAAAGTGGTTCCGAAGCCGTTGGACCAGGAAGGAATTGTGATCGCGCGATCGCCAAGAACAAATCAGCCAAAAATCATCCATATAACGCCTTCACATCAATATCCGCTCGGCATGACGATGAGTTTCGAGCGCAGAACAGGCCTGCTCGATTTTGCGCGCGCCCACGGTGCGTTTGTTTTTGAAGACGACTTTTACGCGGAGTTCCGCTTCACCGGACCGCCGCTCCCTTGCTTGCAGGGGATCGACGATTTCGGGCGCGTCATTTACGCCGGAACGATGAGTAAAATTCTTTATCCTTCGTTGCGACTGGGCTACGTCGTTGCGCCAGAGGCGTTGATCGATCCGTTGGTAAAAATCCGCAGCACAATGGACCAACACTCGTCGGCGATTGATCAGGCTACGCTGGCGCGTTTCATCACCGAAGGATTTTTCCTCAGTCACATCAAACGAATGCGAAAAATCTACGCCGAGCGACGAGAAGTCTTTATCAAACACTTCAATGAGTTACTCGGTGATCGTTTCACTTTGCAGATTCCGGAGGGTGGATTGAATATGGTCGCGTGGCTGAAACGCGAAGAAGACTTCCCGGCGATTAGCCGCGTTACTCTTCAGATTGGAGTCAAGCCTTCACCGTTGTCATTTTATTGCATTCAAGCTAGGCCCAAGCCGGCGTTCGTCTTCGGTTTTGCCGGTTGGACACCGGCCCAGATTCGAGAAAGCCTGGTCAAACTCGCGTCGTCACTCCGAAGGGCGGGGATTCCCTAGGCAACGCAGTAAGCGGGCATGTCTAACAAGAAATCTCTTTTAAGGAAAAGGCGCCGGCGTTCGATCATCGCCTTCGAGATGATTCGACTTGATCGCACATCCACCGAACCGCTTCACCAGCAGCTTTATCGCCAGATTCGTGATGAGCTAAGATCGGGCAGCTTTAGCGATGGCGCTTCCCGGCTTCCTTCCTCACGCGCGCTGGCCGTTGACCTAGGAATCTCGAGACTGACGGTCAATCTTGCGTTCTCAAAGCTTCACGCAGAAGGCTATCTTCGTTCAAAGGCTAAATCGGGGACATTTGCAGCATACCCTCTCCCCGACAGCTTTCTGAGCGCAGACAAATTCGCCCGCCCTGCGGCGGGACGGATCCGCCATGGCGAACGGAAAGCCGATGCCGCGACTGAGTCTACTACCCTTCGCATTTCCGATCGGGTGAAAGCAATTCCAGACCAGCGTGTAGGAAAACAGTTTGATCTTGGGGCAACAGGCGCTGGCGCGGGCGTCTCGCTCGTCCCGAGTATTCCGGCGGTGGATGAATTTCCGATAGGAGTATGGGAACGGCTTAGAGCACAGGTTCTCGCGAAGAAGGGGACCCACCTTTT
>QHOS01000222.1 GCA_003219415.1 Verrucomicrobiota bacterium
CTCACGACGATGACGCAGCCGCCGAAGGCGACGAGCGCTTCCTCGAGCAAGCGTAACGTTCCGAGATCGAGATCGTTCGTCGGTTCGTCGAGCATCAGAACGTTGCCGCCTCGCTTCAGGATTTTAGCGAGCAGCACCCGGCTCCGTTCGCCGCCGCTGAGCTGCGAAATCTTCGTGTTGATGCGCTCTTCGCTGAAAAGAAATCGCCGCAGATAAGCGCGCAACGTGATGCTCTGGTCGCCGAGCGTGACGTTTTCTCCGCCACTTCCGACTTCTTCCCAAACCGTTTTTTCATCGTCGAGGAGGAGCCGATTTTGGTCGACGTAATTGATCTGAGTGCGCGCGCCAATCTCCACTGCACCGCTCGCGGCGGGCAGTTCCTGCAAAATGAGTTTAAGGAGCGAAGACTTGCCGAGTCCGTTGCGACCGACAATACCGAGGCGTTCCCCGGCTACGAGATTGAGATTCACGTGCTGAAAGAGTGTGCGGTCGCCCAACTCCACACTCACGTCGCGCAATTCAATAATGCGATTCGCGAGCTTCGGTGGCGTGGGGATAATCAACTCGACGTCGAGCTCCGCCTCCGGTGCTTCCTGGGCGGCCATCTCGAAATAACGTTCCACGCGGTCCACCGATTTCGTCCGGCGGGCGCGGGGCGCCCGGCGAACCCATTGCAGTTCGCGTTTCAAAAACTTCTGCCGTTTATGTTCCTGCATTTCCTCCACGGCTTGTCGCTGTACGCGCGCGAGCAGGTAATCCGTGTAGTTGCCGTCGTAGCTGGTGAACTGGCCGCGCGACAACTCGACGATCCGCGTCGCCACCCGATCGAGAAAATAGCGATCGTGCGTGACGAACAAACAGGTGCCGGTATAACGCGCGAGAAAATCCTCCAGCCATTCGATCGAGCCGGTATCGAGATGGTTGGTCGGTTCGTCGAGAATCAGAAAATCAGGCCGCGCGAGAAGCGCCCGGCAAAGCGCGACGCGGCGTTTTTCCCCGCCGGAAAGCGAGCCCACGACGCGATCGGATTCCGGAGCGTGCAGATTTGTGATGAGCGACTTGATCCGATGTTCCAAGTTCCAACCGTCAGCCTCGCCAATCTGGTCGAGGAGCGAGGCGCTGAGCGGGCTGTCGCCCGGGACATGTTCGTATTCGGCAATGAGGTCGAGAATCCGCTGCGCACCGCTGAGAATGCTCGCATGGACCGTGGCCGCATCGTCCAAGCCGGAAAGTTGTGGCATATAGCCAGTGACAAGATCACGCCGGCGCGTGAATTCACCTGAATCGGCTTGGGCCATGCCGGCCGCGATCTGGAGGAAGGTCGATTTGCCCGAGCCGTTGCGGCCGACAAGCCCAATGTGTTCGCCCTCCCTGAAGGCAATTGTCGCGCCGTCGAGGACGACCTGAGCGCCGTACTTAACGGAAAGGTTGTTCGCACTCGCGATGACTGCGGTTGATGTCTCTGCCATAGGAAAGTCGAACGTCGAACGCCCAACCCGTCTCCGCAAGGCTGCGGCGCGGCAGGCGCCGGACGTCCAATCAAAGAACGCGATCGGCGCTGATTAATGCAGCGCTTCTCCTACGATTTTGTATTTCTGTTTTAAGTGGTCGATGTACGAGCTGTACGTCTCGGCGAGCAACGCGCTTTCGATGAAGAGAATATTCTCGGAGTTAAATTGCGCGCTGCGCGAAAAATTATAAGAGCCGGTGATCACAGTATCGTCGATCAAGAGAATTTTGTTGTGCATGTAATCGTGGCGCCCGGTCGGTGTGTAGGGCATTGAGTTTTTTCCGGCGAGGCCGGCGCGCGCGATGATGTCTTTAAGCGCGCTGATCTTCCAACGATTTTGCGGCACTTCCTGCCATTGCAGGTAAACCTGCGCCATCTGTGTGCGATCGTAAATTCCGTCCACAGCGACGCGGCCTGCGCGCAACAAATTGCCGAGCTCGCCGATCAGCGTGCCGGAGTTGATCAGCAAGCTGCAGATCCGAACGCGGCGCTGTGCTGCTCGCACACGCCTTGCGATCTCCAAATCGATTTCCAAACCGCAGCCCGGAGAAAACATGACACGCACTTCAGCCGGTTGACCAGCAAAGCTCACGGGCACGGGCTGTGTGTGGATCTTGCCCGTGTTCTCGAAGTTTTGTTTCTCCCAGAGCTGTTCGAAATCTTCAACATAGTAATTGGCTAAAGCCTGCGAGTCGATTTCGACAACGTTGTTTTCCATTAACGTGAAGGCGTCGTCCGTCATGTTGGCCGAGCCGGTCCAGACGGTTTGTCCATCGCGCAGAATGAACTTGCTGTGCATCAGTTTCATTCCGGCGATGCGGCGCCACGGGTAACCCAGCGATTGCACAAATGCGCCGGTGCCTGATGGGGCCGGGTCCTGACCAGCGGCGACATTTGGCGGAGACGGTTTATCGCCGTCGTAGCAAAAACGGATTTTTACGCCTGCTTCCGAGCGTTCGCGTAAAGCGGAACTCAGTGAAGCTTTCAGCGGATCGCTGAACCGCATGTCGTAAACGGCAAAATCGAGAGTCTGCTTCGCCGCGCGTATGAACGTGGTCAGCCGCGCCATGACCTCGTCCGCGGGTTGTTCGCCTTCAGCGAGAAAGAACACTGAAACATTATCCATCGGTGAGATGCTCAGCCGGGTCGTGACGGCTGACAACCCTGTCGCTGCGACGCATACTACGTGGAAATGCTTGATCCTACTCCCGACGAAATTGGCGATTGGGGCAATTCCGTCATCCAACTCATGGCCGAGTATCTGGGCGGTCTTCGCGATCACAAAGTGTATCGTCACATCTCTTCACGCGACATTCGCGACTCGCTCGATCCCGCCCTCCCGACCAAAGGGATCGATTTCGATGCACTACTGAAGGTTTTTCGCGAGAATATCATTCCTTTTAGCCGGCAGAATGCGCATCCGCGGAT
>QHOS01000223.1 GCA_003219415.1 Verrucomicrobiota bacterium
TGCGCATCTATGCGTCAAGCGAGACGCATTTTTCCATCGCAAAGGCAACAGCGCTTTTGGGAATCGGCCGGGAGAATGTGCGCTTCGTCGCTGTCGACGAGTGCTTCAAGATTCGAGTGGACGATCTCGTTGCAAAAATCACCGCTGACCTGGAGGCGGGCTACCTTCCATTCTGCGTGGTTGCTAATGCGGGAACTGTGAACACTGGCGCGGTCGATCCGTTAGCGGAGATTCGAGAGATTGCGGATCGCTTCCAACTCTGGATGCATGTGGATGGAAGTTATGGCGCCTTTGCCGTTCTCGCGA
>QHOS01000067.1 GCA_003219415.1 Verrucomicrobiota bacterium
GCCGTGTTAATGGCGTGGTACGGCGTGAACTTTGTGCTGGGCAAAGGTCTGCATAGCTACGGCTTCGGCATTGGCGGTGAGACATACGTCGCGATATTTGTTGCTCTTGATCTCTTGTTCGTTGCGTTTGCGATCTGGCGCTGTCGAAGAAGCGCAAGTTCCGTCGCTGAACTCGGCGAGATTAAGGCCCAGCGTGCATCGGTGTAGCTGTAGCCGGGTCGTATTAACAAACTCATCTTACTATCGACGGACCCGGGAGGATCTGACGCAGATCGCGCTTCAACCGCGGTGTGATCACAACTCATCGATATGTCCGGAACGCCTCAAGAACAGGCGCGTCGATTGCTATCCTTGCTGTTTCCGCGTGATGTTGCCGAATCCATTTATGCGAATTCGGCGATATCGTAGCAGCGGCGCGTGCGCAATTATCTCCCGATCTCGTTAATCGCCAGGTCGCGGCGATGGACGCGTGGCACCGCATCGGCATCGGGAACCGTCTGGGGCAGATGAATGTGCCAGTGCTTAATTGCCACCGGCACGGCCGATATCGCGTGATCCCGCCGTCCAATGCATTGAAGCTGGTTAACGCCATTCCTGGCGCTTGGCTGGCTCAATTCAATGGCGGTGGCCACGCTTTCATGGCCCGGTATCCGCGTCCGCTCGCCGATCTCGTCAATAGCCTTCTTGAGCTTGGGTGAAGAACTCGACGCCGATCTGCCATCAACGCTCAACTCGCGAAAGCTCGCCACGGGACGAGTCCGTCCGACGGCGGACTTTCGGAATCAACGCGTCCAGGCGTTCCAGCGTTTACGGATCGGCTTTGCGTAGCGGTCCACGTCGATCTTTTTCAATTGTTTTACGCCATCTTTTACAGCTTCAGCCGAAGTTTCATATTTTTCCTTGGCTGATTTGAACAACGGCCAGAGAAACGGCAGCGAAAGGACGCCCCAGTCGAAATTTCCCAGCGGCGACTTCAGCTCTATTTCGGCCTTTCGCTCGCTAGTAGATGCAAAACGGATCGCCAAGCCGATCGCGATTCCGAGCCCCAGCGCGCCAAGGATGGTCGGCACGGGATTTTCGCGTACGAAGTATTCAGTACGGTCCCGCGCGCGGCCGGCTTTCTCTTTTGTTTCATCCCACGTCTGGCTCATGGCCGTGGAAAATTTGTTTGTTGCTCGACGAAACTGCTCACGCCCACCCGGTCCAGTTTCTTCTGCGCCCGGCTGAACCGGCGTCGGCAGCGGTTCGTCCCTCGTAAGATTGTTTTCGTTCGGATTAATCATACAAAATAAAATCGAAATTGATCGCCAGTTTGCGTCTCTCAACTTCTGTAGCCGTTTCGCTCAGCGAACGCGGTCCTGTCCGGCGCCTCCGTTAACCTTCGGCGTGCCGGAGGAGGTCAGCGGCTACAACAACCCGAGATACGCGTCGTAAATGTCCTCGCCCCAAAGAACGAAAATCACTTTGTCGATTTGGTCCTCGGTCGCGAGGAAATTTCGGGTAGTTTTTACAGCGATCTGCGCTGCTTCTGGAATCGGATAGCCATATGCGCCGCAACTGATCGCAGGAAAAGCAATCGTCTTGATTCCATTTTCCAGCACGAGTTGCAACGCGCTCCGATAACAATTTGCCAGGATCTCAGGCTCGTTGCCTTCGCCTCCTCTCCAAACCGGGCCGACCGTGTGAATGACAAAACGCGCTGGCAAACGATATCCGCGAGTGATTTTCGCTTCACCGGGTCGACAACCGCCGAGGGTCCGGCATTCTGCAAGTAATTCAGTTCCAGCGGCGCGATGGATCGCGCCATCGACCCCGCCACCGCCGAGAAGAGTCGTGTTTGCCGCGTTTACGATGGCGTCGACATCGAGCTTTGTGATGTCGCCCTGGATGATTTCGATCTTCGGGTCCTGATTCTTCTTCATGAACCCGTTCTAATAATGACGACGCACCAACATGACGAATGACGAACGAAATCAGAATGACAAAATGACGAAACCGGGCGGTCGGACCGATGGCGTAAATCCGAATTCCTCATTCCTTCATTAGACATTCGGAATTTCTCATGGCGCCAGTCGCTCGATCAGCCAACTACCACCCGCCTGTCGAGTGTAACGAAAGCGATCGTGCAGGCGATTCGGGCGACCCTGCCAGAATTCGATCATATCCGGTTTCACTCGATAGCCGCCCCAGTGCGGTGGTAACGGAATGCGCTTGTCGCCGAAACGTTCCGTCATCTCGGCCAGGCGCGCATCGAGCACGCGGCGCCCATCGAGAATCTGGCTTTGACGCGATGCCCAGGCGCTCAACTGACTGCCCACAGGACGCGAATGAAAGTAGGTTTGCGATTCTTCGCGCGAGGTTTTTTCCGTTTTCCCGCTAATGCGAATCTGTCGATCAAGTTCGATCCAATAGAAGGCCAGAGCGACGTAAGGGTTGGCATCGAGTTGTTTCCCTTTTTCGCTCTCGTAGTTCGTAAAAAAGACGAACCCATCCTGGTCGAACCCTTTTAGGAGAACAATGCGCACGGATGGTCTGCCGTCAGCCCCGGCCGTGGCCAGGCTCATTGCATTCACATCTCGAATCCCGGCCTCAATCGCCGCGGTAAACCAGTTTCCAAATTGCTTGATCGGATCAGGATCAAGATCACTCCGGCGCAGCCCCTTCGCGGCATGCTCGTAACGCGAAGCGGCGGGATCACGCGGTGTTTCCATCACGGCAAGACAGTTGTGCACAATATTGTGCCGCTAGGAAATTGTCGAACGGCTCACAGAGCCATCGCCACAGGCGTCGGCGCGGCGCTTTGCCGCAGCTTCTCGATAACTTTTGGAACCACTTCAATCGCGCGGTCGATTTGCGCCTCCGTGTTAAAACGGCCAAGCGAGAAACGCAGACTCCGCCTTGCATCATCGCCGGTCGGGTTCATTGCACGCAGCACGTGCGAAGCTTCCTGTGAACCGGTCCGGCAGGCCGAGCCGGCCGAGCAACAAATACCTTGTCGATCCAGCAAGAGAAGTGCGGCCGAAGATTCAATGCCTTCGAATGAAAGACTCGATGTGTTTGAGAGCCGCGCGGCACCCGCACCATTCACTGATGCACCGTTGACAGTTTCGAGCACTGATTTCTCAAATCGATCGCGCATGGACCGAATGTTAAATTTTCCTTCGGTGAGATATTTGAGGGCCAGCTCGGCTGCTTTTCCAAGGCCAACAATCGACGCGACGTTTTCAGTCCCACCACGGCGTCCGTTTTCCTGACCGCCGCCGGCAATCAACGGACCGAAGCGGGTTCGCCGGTCGACGTAAACCGCCCCGACGCCTTTTGGGCCGTGAAATTTGTGCGCAGAAAGAGATAGAAAATTGATCGCCGTATCGCGCAAGCGCATCGGGATTTTACCGGTCGCTTGTACGGCGTCGCTGTGAAAAAGTGCGCCTCTCTGGCGACAGATTTCAGCGATTTTCTCTATAGGAAATATTACACCGGTCTCGTTATTCGCCCACATGATTGAAACAAGCGCTGTTTCCGGACGAATCGCAGCTTCTAATTCGCCAAGATCGAGATCTCCATGCCTGTTTACGCCTAGAAATGTGACGGCGCATCCTCGTTTTGCGAGATCTTGGCAGGGGCGCAGCACCGCGCTGTGTTCGACCGCGCTTGCGATCACATGTCCGCCACGAGCTTCAAGCTGTAGCGCCGAATTGATGACCGCATTATTAGACTCCGTTCCGCCGCTGGTGAAAACAACTTCCGTTGGTTCACAGCCGAGCAACGCAGCGAGCCGTTCCCGCGCAAGATTTATGGCTTTTCTAGCCATGGCCGCAAAGCCGTATCCACTCGAAGGGTTGCCGTAATACTTGGTCAAAAACGGCAGCATTTCCTCGATCACAGCGGGATCAAGTTGTGTCGTAGCATTGTTATCGAGATAGATGATTTCGTTATCCACTGTCATGCACTTTCGTGTTCATGCTTTTACTCTTTAGAAAGATCATGAGCAAGAGTAAGAAGAGGGAGACCAGCTGATTGGAAACTTACCCTACTTCCGTTTAATCTCCCGCGCATGATTTCGATCTGGGAGCTGGTGAACCCGCAGTTGCGCGAGGTCACGGTTTACCAACCGGGAAAGCCGATCGAAGAAACGGCCCGCGAACTTGGCCTCGATCCAAATGCAATCATCAAGCTAGCTTCGAACGAGAATCCGCTGGGTCCGTCTCCCAAGGCAATGGAGGCGATGCGTGACGCTTTGGAAAAAGGTCACTTGTATCCCGACGGCGGCGGATTTTGCCTCTGCAACGCAGTGGCAACCAAACTAGGCCTCGCCCCAGAGAACGTCATTCTTGGCAATGGTTCCAATGAAGTGCTCGAATTTCTTGGTCATGCCTTTCTCAATCCCGGTGACGACGTCGTCACGGCTCAGTATGCATTTGTCGTCTACAAATTGATCGCGACTTCATTTGGCGCGCGCACAATTGAAGTGCCCAGCAGAGATTACCAGCAGGATGTGGACAGAATGCTCGCTGCGATCACGCCGAAAACCCGGCTCATTTTCGTCCCCAACCCCAATAATCCAACGGGAACGTTACTTTCGCAGCGCGAGATCGACCATTTCATGTCGCACGTTCCGGAGAGAGTCGTTGTCGTTTTCGATGAAGCCTATTTCGAATTCCTCGATCATCCTCCTGATACGCTGCAATTCGTTCGCGAAGGACGAAACATTGTTGTTTTGCGCACGTTTTCAAAGATTCACGGACTGGCTGGCTTGCGTATCGGGTATGCTGTTGGGCCGGCTGATCTGGTCCAGGTGCTTCACAAGACAAGGCAGCCATTCAACGTGAACAGCATTGCTCAAGTCGGCGCGCTCGCAGCGCTCGAGGATGACGAACATCTGCGCCGGACAAAACGGGCGATCGATGAAGGCCGCGCTTATCTGCACGAACAATTCGCCAAAATGAAAATTCGTTTTGTGTCCGGGACCGCGAATTTCGTGATGATAAATGTTGGCAACGGACACGCGATCTTCGAGAAACTGCTGAGGCGAGGCATCATCGTGCGCCCGCTCAAGGGGTACAACCTGCCCGAATGGGTCCGCATTTCGGTTGGCACAATGGAGGAGAACAAGAAATGCATCGCGGCACTGAAAGCGGTGATGCACGATTAGGGAGCGGGAGAAGATCTGAATGAAAAGCGGCGGACCACCCCAAAACGCTGGCGCGTAATAGACCCTTTCAATGACGGCCACGTCATGGAGTGCGGCAGCGCTCTGCCGCTTTAAGCAAAGCCATGTTGTTCGCGCGATTTGGCAACCGAGGCGGGTGCCCTACAATTTGCTAGGATATGACCGTTTCTGATACTATCGCTGCCATCTCAACTCCGCCTGGGGAAGGCGCCATTGCTCTTGTCCGCGTCTCAGGCGCGAATGCAATCGAGGTAGCAGACAAAATCTTCCATGGCAAAGAGACGCCATCGCAATTTGAGCCGCGCGTGCAGCATTTTGGCGAAATCTTTGGGCCGGAAGGGCGGTTGATCGATCAAGTAGTCCTTTCCATTCATCGCGCGCCGGCCAGTTACAGCGGAGAGGATTTGGTCGAGATCAGTTGCCACGGAGGAACGCTGGTTTCGGCAAAGATCCTTGAAGCGTGCCTGCGCGCGGGTGCACGCGCAGCGCGTCCGGGCGAGTTCACCGAGCGCGCCTTTCTCAACGGCAAAATGGACCTTACTCAAGCCGAGGCGGTAATTGATCTGATCCGGGCGAAGACCGATCTCGCCCTGCGCTCAGCTACCGAACAACTCGAAGGCAGGCTCGGAGAACAAATCGGTAAAATTCGTGAAGAGTTGGTCGAACTACTCGCGCACATCAATGCGTCAATCGATTTTCCTGAGGAGGGTATTACACCGGATGAAGGTGAAACACTGCGTGCCCGACTCGATTCCATCCGCGAAGAGATCGCAGCGTTGCTCGCCACTGCTGATCAAGGACGCATTCTGCGTGAAGGAGTGCGTGTTGTGATTTACGGGGCAACGAATGCCGGGAAATCGAGCTTGCTGAATCGACTCCTGGGTTACGATCGCGTGATTGTGAGCGATGCGCATGGCACAACGCGCGATACCATCGAGGAGACAGTGAATCTGAACGGCGTGCCCATTCGGCTGCTTGATACAGCTGGTTTGAGAACGTCCGCCAGCGAACTGGAGCGAGAGGGCATCGCGCGCACGGAGAAGTCGCTGCAATTAGCCGATCTGCGGCTCCACATCGCAGATCGCAGTACCTCGAAACCGTCGCATTTTCAGGAACGCATCCGCAATCCCAACGAAATTGCTGTTTTAAACAAGAGCGATCTGCCGGAGAACAGTGATTGGAAAGATTTCCATGCGTTACGGATTTCGTGCCTGACAGGGGAAGGTCTGCCGGAATTGCAAAAAGAAATTCTGACTCGGATCACGAAACAAAATCTAAAACCGGAGAGCATGCTCGCGATTAATGCGCGCCATCGCGATTGTCTTCGCCGCGCTCTGGAATCATGCGATCGAGCAGCGACAGTGCAAGCCCAGGGATTGTCGCCGGAATACGCTGCAATTCATCTTCATGAAGCATTGCGGGCAGTCGGCGAAGTGATTGGCGTTGTCGATGTGGAACAGATTCTCGACTCTGTGTTCAGCCAGTTTTGCATCGGGAAATGACAGCGAATCCGAGCCGTTACGTCGTTATCCAGAGCGTGTCATCCCGAACGACGTGAGGGATCTCACCTACAAAGCTTGCGTTGCTCTGGATATCCAGCGTGATCAATCATCCTGTGCGAGATCCCTCGCTCCGCTCGGGATGACTTGCTGTAGTTGATATGAAGAATCTCTACGAACGACTCGTTAGGCCGCTGTTGTTTTCGCTTGAGGCGGAAACCGCACACCATTTCACGATCGCATCGCTTCGCAGGGCTTCGCAGTTCGATCTTGCGCTGCGCGCGCTGAGACGGTTCACGCCGCCGTCAAACCCAAAGACTCTGTTTGGGTTGACCTTTCCGAATCCGATTGGCCTCGCCGCCGGCCTGGACAAAAATGGCGTCGCCCTGCCAGCCTGGGCAGCACTTGGGTTTGGTTTCATCGAGATCGGGACTGTGACCGCCATGGCCCAACCAGGAAATCCAAAGCCGCGCATGTTTCGGCTGCCCGCGCAGCAAGCCGTGATCAATCGCCTCGGATTTAACAATGATGGCGCCGATGTCATTGCAAAACGGTTGCGCGGGCTGCGCCAGAGCCAGCGATGGCCTGCAGTTCCAGTTGGAATCAATATTGGCAAATCGAGGACAACGCCTCTCGAACGCGCAGCAGACGATTACCTCTATTCGTTTCGATTACTTCGCGATTTTGCCGACTACATCACGTTGAATGTGAGCTCACCGAACACGCCCGGCCTAAGGGAACTGCAGGAACCCGCCGCGTTGTCGCAATTGCTGCACGCGATTGGGAGTGAGCCTGGGCCGGTCGCGAAACCGCTCGTTGTGAAGATTTCACCTGATCTGTCGCCGATCGCACTAGAAGCAGTCCTTGCGGCCTGTGAAGAAAACGGAGTCGCCGGGATCATCGCTACAAATACCACGCTGGATCATTCCTCGATTCCGTCGGAGCTCGATGAGGAAGGTGGTTTGAGCGGGGCACCGCTACGGGAAAAATCGACTGCACTTGTGCGCAGCATTGTCGCAAGCTCCAAAATTCCCGTGATCGCTTCTGGTGGAATCTTCGATGCAAAATCCGCTCGGGAAAAATTTGAGGCGGGCGCGCAGCTTGTTCAGCTTTACACAGGATTCGTTTATCGCGGGCCGCAACTTCTTCGCGAAATGATGGCGAAATTGTAGGGCGGGCGCATCGCCTGCTTTCGCTACGGTTGGCAACCGAAGCGGTTGCTCTACAATGGATCGATCTTCGAGATGAAACTTTCCCGAAAACTTTTGAAGTTTACCAAACCGCTGACCTACCAGCGCGGCTGGCGCAGAGCGCAACGCTCGATTTTTCGCATTCCGCTTCAGCCAATGCTGGCGAAAATCGATGAGGCACGTGCCCGCGAAATTCAGCAGCGGTATGAGAATTCCACTGCTGGATACGCCAAGTACGCGAACATCGAGCCGTGGTTGCGATTAAATCGGGAACGCGTGCAGGACTTGAAGCTCCATCGTTCAGGGCCGAAACGCGTTCTCGATCTCGGTTGCGGCGGAGGATTTTTCTTGTTCATCGCCAAAAACCTCGGCCACTCGGTAACAGGCTTAGATATTGAGCACGTCGCTCTTTTTTCCGAATTGCTCGAACTTTTCGATGTTCCGCGCGTAATTTGGAGGATCAGCGCGTTCGAAACATTGCCCAATCTTGGCCAAAAATTCGACTGGATTACCGCGTTTTCGACCAACTTCTACCTCTATCATCCGTCGAAGGAACGCTGGGGTACAGCGGAATGGGATTTTTTCCTGGCCGATTTACAGCAACACCTCGCCCCGGGTGGCAAGATTTTCTTTGGGCTTAATCCTCTCTACAGCGGCGATTATTACACGCCGGAACTGCGCGATCTTTTCATTAGCCGCGGCGCAGACCTCGAGCGCGAACGAATTTTCTTCGAGAACGGAGTGCGCTTCTAGCCCGCGCGGCGCAGGCCGACAGGGCGGAAGTGTGATGTGTAGCCACGGCGCTGTGTCGCCGTGTCTCTCGCGAACGCCTCGACACAGCGAGGCGGCTACAATCGCGCGCCGCGCGGACTTGCCTACGGTGTCGCAGGCGGTGATTCGGGACCGAACTCGTGAGGGCCGTGATGGGGATGCCACCGCCGGTGCCGCTCTTCGATTTGTTGAAGTTTTTGCCGTTGTTCGTCAGTAAGATTGGCTGCGATCTCCTTGTGCGCTTCCGCCATGATGTCATGGACGCGCCGGCCGGTGTCGCGCCTTATCTCCTGAAGCTGGGCGGCAGTTTTATCGACAATTGGCGAAACTTTGGCGACCTGTTCAGGTGTCAGACTAAGCTCCGTGCGAAGCCGCTCCTTCATTCTGACGCCTACGAGTCTTGGATGGTGAAACTCAAAGAAAAGATGCCGGGCGTATAATCCTCCAAGAGCCATGCCAGTGATTCCACCCGCGACGAATACAAGAAGAAATCCAGCAATCAGTTTCCACTTTAACGCACTCTTCATTGCGAAAACTCATCTTGAATGGCCGTGTCCGCGATGGCGAACTCATTGGTGTAATCGTTATACTGTTCACGGCTCTGTTTGATCTCGCGAACAGCTGCGAGTGTCGAAATAGCAATCACTACCGCCGACAAAAGCACCACGCGCCGGAGCAGAGATGCAATACCGTTCGGCTTCGCAGCCAACGCGTTCCAGAGCGCAGCCACGCGAGTATCGAATCCAAACGGCATCTCAGCCGGGATCTCGTCCGCCGTCGCTTGTGCGGCCGATCGCAACAACCGATCGATTTCGTGATCTTTCATGCTCCCTCCTTTGCCGAAATCCTGGCGAGGTATTCTTTCATTTTTTGTCTCGCTCGAAACGCTCGTACTTTAACAAGCGCCGCGCTCCATCCGGTGATTTTGCGGATCTCTTCAACCGAACGTCCTTGTAAGTATAGCAGATCAATAGCCAGCCGCTCGACCGGTTTGAGCGCAGCGAGAAGATGTTCAACCAGTTGTCGCGAGGCAAAACGCTGGTCCGGCGCCAACTCATCGGCGGATGTTGTCAGGTTCTCAATCACCGCTTGCTCTTCCACGCTTAAATCAGCGTGACGAAGCTCGGGCCGTATTTTCTCCCGCTGAATTTGGTTCAGGCAAGTGTTGACTGCAACGCGTGAGACCCAGTGCTCCAGGGGCACCTTGCCGGAAAATTGCGATAATTTCTGGAATACTTTGATGAAAATCATTTGGCAAAGATCCTCTTCATCCGTTCGATGCGGGCGATGAGCGCGGACGATTTTGGCGACGAGCGGATAAAGCTCTCGCACCAACGCGCGAGCCGCCTCATCATCATGCTGGAGCGCAGCACGAACAAGCGCACTTGCGTTAGTATCATCCATGTTATCGAGAGCGCATCCACACTAGTAGCAATGACAGCCACCGGTGCGCTTTGGTTACAATCTTGGCTGTAGACGCGCTTGTGCCAAGCGCCTGTCGCGAGCAAGCGGCGTTGCAAGGAGCGGGTACAAGAAAATTGTAACCAGCCAGAGTGTCTGCCGGTCATTACTTGGAGAAGCGAAAAAACATTTCGCGAAAACAAGATGAAACAAACTATGAAAAGAAACATATTAGCGTTTGTAGCCGCCCTTGCGATTGCGCTTGGCGGCTTTGTTGCTGTGCAGGCACAACCCGGCCTTGGTGGCCCTGGGGGCGGGCACGGGCACGCACTCGGCCTGCAGCATCTAACCGAGCAGTTGAATCTGACCTCTGATCAGCAGACAAAGGTTCAACCGATTCTCGACGCGGCGAAACCGCAAATCGCCGCCATTCATCAGGAGGCGATGCAGAAGATGAAAGGGATCATGGACGGCACACTGTCGCAGATCCGGCCGTTGCTAACGGCTGATCAGCAAAAGAAGCTGGATGCCGTCCAAAAAGCGCATCAAGACATGATGAACGCTCACAAGGAGCTTCACGACGCGATGCAGCAATAACTTGGTTGTTCTGAGCGGTGGGCACGGCGGCGATCTGGGGAGGATCGCCGCCACTTTTTAGCGGTGACTCCGGAGTCGGCAATCGCACTTCAGCTCTGCTTTTTCGTAAACGAAAGCAGAAACACAAGGACACCCAATCCCGCGAAGATCGCGGCGGCGACGAACCCTGTCGTCGAAATCTCAGCGCGCGATTGAAAACCCGATTTGAAGTGAGCAGCGGTGCCGATCAGAAAGGACAGAAATCCCAGGCAGATTAGAATCAGACTGATCGCTTTTTGGTCTTCGGACGAAATCTTCATTTAGTGGTGAGCAATCAAATATAATCGGCAGACTAAAATTCAAGTGCACTCTTTAAATTGGAAGCATTAATGTGGCGGGTGCGATGGATTAAGTTCAGCTTTGGGCTATTGACTTTGTTGGTTGTCGGCGTTCGGCTTAACGCCCAGATCGATCGCATTACTGGAAAGAATTTCGCCACGCGATCGGAAGTGCTGGCACGGCATGGAATGGTTTGCACAAGCGTGCCCGCGGCCACGGAGGTCGGCATCGATATCTTAAAGCGTGGTGGGAGTGCCGTGGATGCGGCGATTGCCGCAAACGCAACGCTCGGTTTGATGGAGCCCGTCTCCAACGGAATTGGCGGCGATCTGTTCGCAATCGTTTATAGCGCGAAGGAAAACAAACTCTACGGCATCAACGGCAGCGGACGTTCACCGCTCGGTTTGAGTTATAACCAGATGAAAGCCGAGCTAGCAAAACTGCATCGTGAAACGATTCCACCGACCGGCATGTTGCCGATCAGCGTGCCCGGAACAGTGGATGCCTGGGCAGAGCTGCACAAAAGATTCGGCAAACTGAACCTGAGCGATGACATAGCGCCTGCCATTCGGTATGCTGAAGAGGGTTTTCCGGTTACGGCGCTCATCGCCTATTACTGGGGGTTTGGTCCGCGGCTATACAAAGGATTACCCGGCGGCTTTCTCGAGACGTACACACTCGACGGAAAAGGGCGAACCCCGGCCAAAGGCGATATTTTCAAGAATCCCGCTCTCGCGAAAACCTTGCGACTGATCGCTGAAAAAGGTCGCGACGCCTTTTATAAAGGTGAGATCGCGGACAAGATCGACGAGTTCATGCGGGCGAATGGCGGCTTTTTGCGGAAAGCCGATTTCGAGAAACATATATCGACCTGGGTCGAGCCGGTTTCGACGAGTTATCGCGGCTATGATGTCTTTGAGCTTCCGCCAAACGGCCAAGGTATCGCGGCACTGCAGATGTTGAACATTCTCGAAGGATTCGATCTGCGCGCCATGGGGCGCAATTCACCAGAGACGCTGCACGCCATGATTGAAGCGAAGAAAATCGCCTGGGCCGATCGGGCGAAGTTTTACGCCGATCCGGCATTCGCAAAGATTCCGCTCGGGGGTTTGCTTTCAAAAAGCTACGCAGCGGACCGGCAGAAGTTGATCGACCCAAATCACGCGGCAAAAAAAGTCCAGGCTGGCAATCCAGCACTCAATCAAGGCGACACGATCTATATGTGTGCCGCCGACGACGAAGGCAACATGGTCTCGCTCATTCAAAGCAATTATCGCGGGATGGGCAGCGGCATCGTGGTGCCCGGTCTCGGATTCATGTTTCAGGATCGCGGTGAACTTTTTTCCATGGATCCTGGTCATGCGAACGTTTTTGCGCCTGGTAAACGTCCGTTTCACACCATCATTCCTGGCTTTGTCATGAAAGATGGTAAGCCGTTGGAAGCATTTGGTGTGATGGGCGGGGGTATGCAGCCGCAAGGCCACGTACAGGTGCTCACGAATCAGATTGATTTTGGTTTAAACGTGCAGGAAGCCGGCGACGCTTCGCGCTGGCAGCACGAAGGCGATAACGAACCCACTGGAGAAAAAATGACTGAATCAGGCGGCTACGTGGAAGTCGAGAGCGGTATTCCGTACGAGACCGTGCGCGAGCTGCGCAAGAAAGGACACGATGTGCGTTTCGATGTCGGCGGCTACGGCGGTTACCAAGCGATCAGAGTCGAAATGCACGATGGCCAGCGCGTCTATGTGGGTGCAAGCGAATCACGCAAGGACGGAATGGCGGCAGGGTACTAAATTCAGGAAACGCCCAACGCTCAACTCCAACACCCAATGTCGAACTCGAGCGGAATGTAGGGCGTCTGTGTCAGACGCCAAACCCAATTAATTCTTCTGCGCTTTAAGATCGGCGAGCTTCTCTTCGGCGCGAGTGACGTCGGATTTCTGTCCGATCCCGAGCTTAAGAAGCTTTTGCTGTCGGCGTAAGTTTGCTTCTGCAGCCTCGAGCTCGGCGCGCTCACGCTTCGTCGTTGCCGCTTGCGCGGCTTCGGTTAATTGCGCCAGCGCTGTTTTTATTGATTCCAGTTCGTCTCTGGTAATTTCGCCAGTTGCGAGTTGAGACTCTTTTTCGGCAAGTTCGTCTTTTGCGCGAGCGACGCGCGCATTTGCCAGGTCCGATTCACACCGTATCACCTTCAACAACCGCTGCTCCACTTCCATTTTCGCAAGCACACCAATTTTATAGAGACGTTCTGCGCCTGCGCCATTTTGTTTTGCACGTTCCAATTGTTTTTCCAAACGTGCCAGATCGCCGTTCGGCAACGGCTCATCCGAGAGGTTTTGCTTCAGTATTGGTGGCTCGACGTCGAATGAATCGGGCTCGTCAGATTTGTTCCCGGCTGATTGATCGGCACCCCATGCCGCGATTGCCAGAGCGAAACCCGTGACCAGCGACGCAAAAATGCGGGTCATTCTTGAAGTTTACCACGAATTCGTCGTGCCAGCATAGGAGCATGTTCACGCAATGCGCTGATCAGCGCTTAAGCGATCTTGTTTTTCGTTTCCTCGAGCAACCCTGCGAGCCAAACGGGCGCTTCCATCTGGAGATGGCGTTTTAGAATGTCGCGAATGAAACACCGAAAATCTCCACCGCAATCCGTGCAAAGCTTCGCCATGGTGTGTGCGCCAAGCATCCGATAGCTCTCGAATTGCGACTCGGAGAAGAACTGATCGGCCGTGCTCTCGTGCGGAAACTCCGGATTTGTTTTGAAGTATTCGTAGATGTCACGCGGTTCGTCGCCATAACAAGCGGGTCTAATATAGACGATGACACCATCCGGTGCAGCGTCGCCGTCCACGATCGAATAACGGATGCGACCGATAGCGCAGTTGTGGCCTGGACCTTTCACCGCGTCGATCTGGCTGCGCGGATAAATGCTCATTGGTCCAAATTCGATCGGAATTCCAAAATCGATGCGAATTTTGCGCACGGCCTCACCGAGATCGGTAAAGGAACATTCCGGGTCCTGGGCGGCGTCGCTTATTACAATGTAATGGCAGCGGCGCAGCAGCATCTCATAAAGCCCAAGGTCCTCGAAATGGCCGCCATCGGAGAGGTTCACATATTTATAGCGGTCGGTCGTGTTTCCAATCGCTTCGGAAAACAGCGGCCCAACCGAATATCCAGGGCCAGATCGGCGCCAGGTATCGGCGCCGGGAGCTCCCGGATTTCCTAGCCACCAGCCCAGCCGCAGGTTGAACAGTGCCATCAGGAAACCCACAATGGGGGAGGAATAATATCCCATATTAGGATTCGCAGCGGCGCCAGAAATGGCCATCGCGGTACCGAGTGTAATCCCGTCGCCATATTCCGCGGACGGGCGGTAACCTACTCGTTGATTCCAAGAGCCGCAGTGGAGACGGCTCATTGTAAACGATTCGGCCTTTCGCTCCTGCCATGCTAACTGTTCACCCTTGACGAGATTGAGCGCGCCATTGAGCACATGAAGAGGCTTTTCTGGAGACAACTCGCGCAACGCAAAGTTGTCAGCAGGGTCGAACCCGGTAAATAAATGTGGCCTGCGCTTGAGCCGTGAAGCGGCAAGATAAGCGCGGATCAATCGGTTCCGATACGTCGCGTGCAGGGAAAACTTATTCGCATTGATGAGGAAACCCATCACGATTCCGAAAAGTACTATGATCCCCATAAGAAAGACCACGATGAACAACTGCGCTCGCCAGTCATTTGGCTGTTGCGCCAAATGCCGCGAGCCGGTCAGCAAGAGAATCCACCAAATCACAACAGCCAGGAGAATAACGAAAATCAGCCTTTTGCTTAGGTTCGATCGAATGACCAACAAAACACCGGCAACGGCTGTGGCGCTCACAAAGGCGCCTATGAGGATGGCGTTCCCCTTTGGATCCGCCATCATGTGTCCCAGAAAAGCGACCACTTGATGCACCCAAGGCTGCGCGCCGACCACCAACAAAACCCACGAAATTACGACCGCCAGTAGAAGAAAGAAAACAACGGCGACAAAAACCAGAGGCCACTGCAAGCCTGCTTTCATACCAAGCTTTGGGCCCAGTTTGGATCGCAGAGCAACCAAAACGCCGGCAATGCCGCTGACTCCCCCGAATGCTCCGAGTATCGCTTTTGCAACTGGATTCGCTTTTAGTTGTCCGAGAAAAACGTCAATCTGATTTCCCGAGGCTGTGATCGCCTGGCCGCCCCAAAGAACAATGGCGTTGATGATGATCCAGCCGACAATCGTAATGGTTATCCACGCGGCCGATCGCGCCCACCACTCGCGGTCCTCATCCTCTGACACCCAGCTGGCCAGGCCAGTAAAGAGGAAATTTACCAGCATCACTACCGCCATGATCAGTGCCGGTGCGAAGCAGACGTAAGCGACAGCATGGTTCGCCGGCGCCGGTAGCGGCCGGCGCAGTTCCACAGCATCGAAATCTTTTTTCGCAATCGTTGCCCTGACGTGGTCGGTCTCAATCGTGTAAGTATCCGCGCCGATTTGCTTAATTGCTCCGGTAATGCCACCTGGGATCGTCAGTTTCTTATTGCTCGAAACGTCGATCGCTTCGCAAGCGCGTTTTAATCTGAACCTGGTCCAATCAGGTTGAGGACCGGGGCCAGGATTCAGTTCGAAGGCATCTAGGTCTTTCTTCTCAACACGCGCCGAGACCTGATCGGTTTCAACGGTGTAACTCCTCTCGACGTTTTCCACGATCTCGCCCTCGGTTCCTTTTCGAATCAGTGTTTCCTTCCCGCTGGGAATTTGGATTGCCCGGCACTCGCGTCCGAACGTGAATCTTTTCAGGTTAGTCTGGAGGTCGGAGCTCGGGTTGATCATCAAGGGATCAAGATCTTTTTCCGCAACACGTACCACCGCCTGGTCGGCGCCAAGGATACCCACGGTGTAAGTGCCCTCGTCCATTCGCGTAATTACACCGTTGCTCCCCTGCGGGAGCGCCATTTTCTCTCCACTCGGAATCTGAATCGCCTCGCAAGGGCGTCTCAACGTGAATTCAATGTTTTTGTGATCCAAAAACATTCGGGTTGCCATTGCCCAGAGGCAAAACCCGGCGAAAACAGCCGTGACGAAGATCACAAAAAATCGCCAGACGCTGCCCGGCCGGGCCTTGTGGTCGCGTTTGCGAAAGGAAGGAATCAACCATGCCAGCGCGCCGCCGCACACGTAGGTGAACACGAAGAAGAGGACAAATTTGAGCAACCCCTGCAGGTTTTGAAATGCGCCGCTCTTACCATGCACGTTGCAAAACACAGCCCACCACGCCGCGAGGACAAGCGATGCCAGAAACAACGGAAGCTGGCGAAACTTCAGGAACAGACGTTGCGTGAATCGCGCATTGCCGGTGGATGGCACATCGATGATTGCGTAGGCCATCGCGACTGCGATCAATGCGAATCCTACCGCCAGTATGCTCGCCAGGGCGATGTTCCACGGCTGCTTAACGGAATTCTCCCAGGCATTCCAGTCAGGGGGTAAGTTGCTGACCAACAAATACCACGAATGCCTCGTCGCCAGGCCTGACCAGTCGGGCTGCAAGTTGATGGCTGCCAGATACAGCCGCGGAACCATCATCGCCGCTGCCAGCCACGAGATCAGCACCAGCCAGTTCAGGAACATGTTGCGAATAAAGGTGGTGATCAGCGTCCAAAAATCAACGGACGTGAGCCCGCTTTTTGGCGCCAGATAATTGCTAAAGTCCCGGAGATGGCGGATCGGACGCGGCTCGGGATTCAGAGTGGAATCGGGCCGTCGTTTCAGTTCGTCGACCACGCCGCGAATGCCATTTGGATCATTCTTGATCCAAGCACTTAGCCAGCTGCCAATGTATCCTCCACCCGATACGGTGGAGAGATAATGAAACTTCTCCAGCAGTCCGCAGCGCGCCAAACCCTGCAAAATTCCCAATCCAAAGGTTGCGCTCCGGATACCGCCGCCCGACATGCAAAGCGCCGCGCGTTTCTCCTTCAGTCCGTGAATAGCACCCCATAATGCTTTTAGACGCGCTTTGGGTTCACTAGAACTCGGATAACCTGGCGGGAGTTCACCATGGAGAGCGACAAACTCAGCTTCCAACACCTCGTGCAATGGCAGCGACGAATCACTCGATGAAGTCTGTTTCGCCATGGCGCGCAAACGCGGCGGTCTGCGCACCAGCGTTTATCAAGCCGCGGATCATTGGTCAATCTTGTTCCAGAATGGTTAATAATGTGACTGAGTGTGATACCGGCGATGATTCTGTTTGCGCGATTGGTCGTAGCGGACGATTGGCCATACAATCAGCATGATGCCTGGCACACGGGCGATTCGAGTGCGGTCGTTATTTCCTGAATCGCCGCGGGCCGATTTCGCAACAGGCTTAAAGAAATTGCCTGCTTCCCGTTTCTCCAAATGATACTTTAGTGATGTGATGAACCCGGCCAACCCTCGATATGACTTTGATTTCGCTGTGGCCGGTGGCGGTCCAGCTGGTTCGTCGGCGGCCATCTCGCTCGGTCAGCTTGGTCATTCGGTCGTTCTCTTTGAGCGCGAAACGTTCCCGCGATTCCATATCGGGGAGTCGTTGTTGTCGACTGCCAACGACGCGTTCGCTGCTTTGGGTGTGACCAAGAGAATCGAGGCTGCAGGTTTTCCTGAGAAGTGGGGTGCGCGCCTCATCACGCACGATGGTCAGACCGGACGATACGTTGACTTCGCAAACGCCCGTGAGATCACGAGGCCTCAGACGTATCAAGTATGCCGCCAGGAATTTGATCGCATTTTGCTGGAACGGGCTCGCGAAGTGGGCGTCGATGTTCGAGAAGCATGCAACGTAACCGCATGCGAGTTTACTCCGGATGCGGCAATTCTCGACGTCGCTTCACGCGGCAATACGGCCGCCGCGCGGGTGCGTGTGCGGGCTCTGGTTGATGCCACAGGTCGCGGAGGATTGATCGCTCGAAAATTCAATCTGCGCACGGAGGAGCCCCGGCTCGCCAACATAGCAATATACTCCCACTACACGAACGTGCCGCGACTGGAAGGGCCGCGACCCGATGACATTCGACTTATCGCGTGCAACGACGCTGGCTGGTTCTGGCTTATTCCGATTTCAAAAGAGTTAACGAGCGTCGGCGTCGTTCTACCAAAGACCCTTTACCGTAGATTGGCGAACGGCAGTTCATCTGAGGAGACGCTCAATCGCACGATCTCCGATACGCCGGTTGTCGCTGAGCTTATGCGCAATGCCCAGCGCGAGTGGCCAGTACGCGTTGAGAAGGATTTCTCGTACAGCGCTTCGGCATATGCTGGCAATCGCTGGATCCTGGCCGGGGACGCAGGATCGTTTCTTGATCCCGTATTCTCGACCGGAGTCTCAATCGCTATGGAATCTGGAATAGAAGCCGCTGCCGAGCTCCATCGGGCGCTGGTGAGAAATGACTTCTCAGCGTCCAGCTTCGCGGCGTTCTCTCGTCGTCAGCGAAAAAGATTCCAGACGTTTCGCCGGTTTGTGGTGGGATTCTACACACCACAGTTTCGCGATGTCTTTTTCAGTCCGGAGCCGCCGAAGCTCATCTTTCGGTCAGTCGTCACGATCCTTGCGGGCAGGTGGAACGCCGGCTTGTGGACCCGCTTTCTGAACCAGCTGTTCTTCGCCATGATATCGATCCAGAAACGGCTCAACATAACGCCCCCTGTTTTTCGGCGCGATCGAGATGCCGGTTACCCGACCCGAACGCGCTCCGAAGATCCCATTGCGAATGGGGTTCGACCTTTGACGCCTCCCGTAGGCCAACGATAACAACACTGCTGCCAGTCGCGTTGTATCTCCAAGTCGTAAGATGTTTGTCTTAAAGTTTCTCCACGGGCACTTGGAGGTGGGACACGTTAACGGACAAACTTAGGTTCGCTTGCTTCTTCAGCCTGGGGCTCGGGGATTGGTTGATGCGTGCCGCTTCCCACAAGGCGTTCGAAAAGCGGCGAGGCCATGAGCGTGGTAAGCACTGCCATGATCACGAGCGTGGCGAAAAGTCCCTCTGATATGATGCCGCGCTGGAGCCCGATATTGATAATGATCAGCTCCATTAATCCACGTGCATTCATTAGTGTGCCGATGCCGAGCGCTTCGCGATTTGGAATGCCAGTGGCGCGTGCGGCTACCCAGCAGGCGACGCCTTTGCCCAGAATTGCCGCGATCAACACCGCGCCACACATGGCCCAAAGGAAGCTCGTGTTGAGCAAACCAATCTTTGTATTCAAGCCCGAGTACGTGAAAAAGAGCGGGAGCAACAGCGCGACCGTAAGCGGCTGAATGCGGCCAACAAGATCACGCACGACGACCCCGCGCGGCATCGCGGCGCCCATGACGAACGCGCCGAATACTGCGTGCAAACCGATGAGGTCGGTGAACCACGCGCCCAAGGCCATGAGCGCGAGTCCGACAACCAATCCGGCGTCGGTGACGGTGCCGTTTTTTGTCAACCAAACTTTGGCACGAAGCAGTAACGGGCGCACAATCAGCAGCGTTAAAGCCACGTAAGCGATGCCGCCGGTGATGTTGACCAGAGCGTGGCTCCAATTTTTCTCGAAACTGGCGAGTACCACTGCGAGGAGGCACCACGCCGTTGCATCATCAATTGCGCCTGCACCCAGCGCTACAGTTCCCATGGTTGTGCCGGTAAGTTTTTTAAAATGAATGATCCGCGCGAGCATGGGAAAGGCGGTGATACACATCGACGCGCCAAGGAAGAGCATTGCTTCTGAGAGTGACGTCGTCCTTGGAAATAGCGTCGTACGGTCAAATAGAATCCAAGCCAGGCCGGCGCCCAATACAAAAGGTGTCAGCATCCCCGCTACCGACACGGCGATTGAGCTTGTCAATTTGCGGCGCACAATGTCGACGCGGAATTCCATTCCAACCACAAACATGTAGAGCGCGAGCCCTAGTTGGGACGCTGGAAACAAATAACTTTGGGTGTCGCGCATTTTCTGACTGCTGTCCCACGGGAAAAGCCAATGCTGCGCTTCGGGCCAGACCAAACCAAAAAGCGATGGTCCGAGAAGTACACCGGCGAGCATTTCCGCCACGACTTGAGGCTGGCCGAGGCGCAAAGCAATCGCACCGACCAAACGGCAGAACAAAAGGATAACAGCAAGCTGAATAAAAAACTGGATCGCAAGATGTACGTTGTTCATTGGACTTACTTACAACGCGTCGACTTTACCGGAATAGAAGCGAATCGCACAATAGAGAAGGGCCAAACATTCAAGCGGGAACCGAAAGGGCGCTTGACCTTGCAAGGACGGAACGGGAAAATTATTCGTTGTTACAATGGAAGCTCGAATGGATTCACCGCCAACCGAGGGCAGCTTCGAGTATGACGTAGTGGTCATGGGAGGCGCGCTTTCTGGGGCAGCCACCGCCACGCTCCTATTGCGGCAAAATCCCGGAATTCGCATATTGATTTTGGAGAAATCGGCAAAACTTTCGCGCGGGTGCCATCGTATCAGCTGGATCGTGCCGCGTTTGATGAAGAAGTGCTGCGCCGAGCCGGTATTGCTGGCGCGGAGATTTTGCGTCCCGCAACGGTAATCGATGTACAGTTGCAGCCTGGAAAAGAACAAACGGTAACATTTCGCAATGGCGACGGCACGAGAACAGTTCGTTCGCGTTGGATTGTTGACGCATCGGGAGTGGCTGCAATTCTCGCCCGCAAGCAAGGTTGGTGGAAATCCAACATCGAACATCCAACCGCAGCCGCGTGGTCGAGGTGGAAAGGCGTCAAGGATTGGGACAGTCGCGAGCTGGCAGACAAGTATCCCTCGTGGTCGCGCGCTGTTTACGCGACACGGAACACTGCCACCAACCATGTGATCGGCGACGGCTGGTGGAGTTGGTGGATTCCGCTAAAAGGCGGTGACGTGAGTGTCGGGGTGGTTTTTGACCAGAGGCTCGTGGATTGGCCCCAGGAGGGCGGAAAACTGGGCGAACGGCTCAAGGCCTTCCTGATGAAGCACCCGGTCGCGCGAGAGATTCTGGTTGACGCGCAATTTGACGAGGAAGACGTCCACTGGCGGAAGAATCTCGCTTATTACAGCACCACCTTTGCCGGGGACGGCTTTGTTCTGGTGGGGGATGCAGCGGCGTTCATGGATCCATTTTACAGTCCAGGCATGGATTGGATCTCATTTACGACATCGCGCGCAGCAGCGCTGATCGGTGCGCAGCGAAGAGGCGAAGCGATGAGTGGGCTAGTCGAGAGGCACAATCGCGATTTGGCAAGATCTCATCGTTGCTGGTTCGAGGCCGTTTACAAGGATAAGTACGAATACATGGGCGAATTTGACCTGATGAGCACTGCCCTAATCTTCGATCTTTGCCTTTACTATCTGGGCGTAGTATCCCGAATATTCAAGTATGGAGAGAACGCTCTGCTGGTTCCGCCGTTTTCGGCTACAGGCATCGGCCCGATTTTTCGTTTTATGCGAACCTATAACCGCCGTTTTGCTGAGATTGCGCGTCGTCGTCGCAAACGTCGAATGCTGGGTAAGACGAACCGCGCGCACCGGTGCCTAATCCCAGGTTTCAAATTGCATTCCGCCAATCCTAAACTCTTCGCTCAGGGTTTCGCCAAATGGGCACGGGTGGAACTTGGCGAGCTGTTTTCCGCAAGCATGTCTTGATTCCGTGCGCAGGAGAAGACGTGTTCTCCGAGCCGCGGAACACAAAGGTTTACGATCGCGGAAACACGATCGCCAGCACGCGAGGCGCGTGCGTCTCCAGAGGATTATAGCAGCTGATAAGGATCCACATCGACATTCACGGTGACGTCTTCGGGGAATGGCAGCTTGTCGAGCGTTTCGCGGACAAGTCGGCTCAAACGCATGATGGCTTCGCCACGGATCAAAATATGAAAACGGAATTGGCCCTGTAATTTTTCCAGCGGCGCAGGCGTTGCATCTCCCAAGATGAATTCTTTTGGGAGAGCTTCTTTCAAACGGCGTCTTAACGTTTCAGCGGAAAGTTTCGCGCGCCCCTCGTGCGCAGAACGTGCCGTGATCAAGATCGCGTGTTTGAATGGCGGAAAATTGCAGCGCTCACGAAATTCGAGTTCCTGTTGAAAATAGCCGGCGAAATCATGGTGGCGTGCAAACTGGATCGACGGACTAAACGGCGTGTAGGTTTGTACAAAAACTTCACCGGAAGTTTCTCCACGTCCGGCGCGTCCGGCCACCTGCGTGAGAAGCTGAAACGTGCGTTCCCCCGCGCGAAAATCCGGCAGATGCAGTGCAAGATCTGCATTGATAATTCCGACCAGTGTCACATTCGGAAAATGGAGACCCTTCGCAATCATTTGTGTG
Source organism: Verrucomicrobiota bacterium (assembly GCA_003219415.1). Taxonomy (GTDB): domain Bacteria; phylum Verrucomicrobiota; class Verrucomicrobiia; order Chthoniobacterales; family UBA10450; genus Udaeobacter. Next base: position 22,333 of record QHOS01000067.1, read on the forward strand.
CCGACGAGGATGTCGATGTTGCCTGTGCGGAAATTCCTCAGAGTTTCACGATACGCTTCCTTGCGCGTCATTGAGTCTGCATCCATTCGGCTCACGGCAGCTTTCGGAAAAATTTGTGACACGGTTGCCTCGACCTTCTCCGTGCCGAAGCCTGCGTAAATCAGTGCGTCTTTGCCGCAGGCTGGACATTTCTTTGGCACCGCGGCGGTGTGCCCACACAGGTGACAGCTCAACCGTCCAGGGACTGCGGGATGCCGATGAAATGTGAGCGCGACACTGCAATTCGGGCAGTTACGAGCTTCGCCACAGTTACTGCATAGGAGTGAAGTGGAGAAACCGCGCCGATTCAAAAACAAGATTGTCTGCTCTCGCTTCTCCATGCGATCGCCAATCGCGGCGCGCAATTTTTCAGACAAGATCGTTGCCGCCTTCTCTTTCCGCCGCTCCTGGCGAAGATCGACAATGCGCATAAGTGGCATCTGTTTTTCGTCGATCCGCTGTGTAAGTGTAACCAGCCGATATTTTCCAATTACAGCATTGTGATAGCTCTCGAGTGATGGCGTGGCGCTTCCCAGGACCGCGACGCATTTCTCAATCTTGGCGCGCACGATCGCCACGTCACGCGCGTGATATCGGGGAGCTTCTTCCTGTTTATATGTCGTCTCGTGTTCTTCATCGACAACGATGAGTCCCAGGTCTTTCAACGGTGCGAAGACCGCGCTGCGCGCGCCGATTACGATACGTGCGCGGCCAGAATGGATTTTGTGCCATTCATCGTGACGTTCGCCCTCGGATAAATGGCTGTGCAACACGGCGACCGCGTCCTGCATGTCGGCGAAGCGGCCTTTAAAACGCTCAACCGTTTGCGGCGTTAGCGAAATTTCAGGGACGAGAACAATCGCTGTGTGTCCGCGCTCAAGCGCGGCACGAATCGCCTGGAGATAAATTTCGGTTTTGCCGGAACCGGTCACGCCGTGGAGCAAAAACGGGCGCGCCTTTTCCGGTGAATCGAGCGCTAATGCGATTTCTTTAAGGGCATGCGTTTGTTCCTGGTTGAGAATCAGGTTCGACGTCGCGATGAATTGTTCGTCAGCATGTGGATCCCGCACGATTGCCTCTTCGCGCAACTCCACCAGACCGCGTTTCACCAGCGCCCGAAGCGTCTGGTTATCGAGAGAAGTTTGCCGCAGAAGTTGCGATGCGCGGATCGGCGCTTCCAAGCGCAGGATCGCCTCCAGAAGTTCTGCCTGACGGGGCGCGCGTTTTCGCAACTTCTCGAGTGCTTCATTGTCGATCTTGCGCCCGGGCTGGACGAACAATTGCTTTTTCCATCCGATTTCCGCGCGCCGGATGACTTGCGGCAACAAGCTGCGCATCACTGTTTCGATCGGGCAGCAATAGTAGGCACCGATCCATCTGCCTAGCTCGAGCAATTGTTCGCTCAAGATCGGCGCTTCGCCCACGACCGCTTCGATTAGCCGGATGCCTTTCGCTTCGCTCTGCTCCGTGACAGCGACCACCGTCGCAAGAGCGGATTTCTCTCGAAACGGCACGCGCACGCGGGAGCCGACTCCGACTCGGTTCAGCAAGCCTTCGGGCACGGCATAGTCCAGCTCACGGCGAATTGCCCGATCAATGATGACGCGAACGTAACTGGGTTTCGTCATGGAGACCGCGTTAATTTAATTGCTCGGGAGAGCAGGAGCACGAGATTTGATGCCGACGTGATACGATTCCTTCTCAAACTGGTTCTGTGCGTAATGCTCGCGCTGGCCGCGGGTTTCGCTTACCTCGCCGTGCGATCAGGCGATCCAGTCTACACATTTTACGAATGGATGAGCCCGGCACGGTTTCATCAGTACGATCGCCTGATTCGTGCCGTCGCAGCCGAACATCATCTTGATCCGATGCTCGTGAAAGCAGTCGTGTGGCGTGAGAGCCGCTTCGATCCAGGAAAACATGGCAGCCACGGAGAGCGCGGACTCATGCAGGTGAGCGAAAAAGCCGCCAACGAGTGGGCTCATGAAAGTAAAATCGACAGTTTTCAAGTGGAGCGACTTTTTGATCCCAAAACGAATCTTGAGGCTGGCACATGGTATTTGCATCGCGCCTTTGAACGCTGGGAGGCGCAGTCGGATCCCACCCCCTTTGCCCTCGCCGAATACAACGCGGGAGCCAGTCGTGTCGAGCGATGGAGCGGCGGAAGCGGCGGCAGTAGCATTCCGGTAAAGCAGTTCCTGCAGAACATCGACTTTCCCGGAACGCGGAAGTATGTCGACTCAATTATCCAGCGCTACCAATTTTACCAGCAGCGAGGACAAATGTGACGAGTCTCAGCACGCAATCACGGCTCGATTCGAAAAGCTTGCGGCGATACACGATGTTTCGCCTTGTAGGATAAGAATTATCAATCTAAACTCGCGCCGTCCATAGCGACGGCAATGCGGCGGCGTTTTCTAATTAGGGCACTAGTTCTTGTTGCGTGTGGCGCAGGGTGGGGGCTGGCCGCGGCGTTCGGGAATACCAGTTCACCCAGGCAAACCAACATCGCCGCCAGATCACCTGCATTTCAGGCAGGCGTCGCGACGCACGAAACGCGGATCGAGTCACAAACAGCGCCCGAGCTTCCAAGCGCCACCGAAATTCCGGCACAAGGTGGAATTGAAATACCGGCACCGACGCGCGCCAGCTTTATGGCGACCTGGGACAGTGCGAGCGACGCGATCGGCTACCTGTTGGATGTTTCAACAGATAACTCGTTTAGCAGTTACGTGAAGGGTTATCACGACGTGGACGTGGGCAATGTGACGGGGCGAGTCGTGATTGGTCTGAATCCCGGTACTACTTACTACTATCGGGTGCGCGCTTACAATGCGACCGGCCCGGGCCGTTACTCGGATGCAATGAGTGTTACAACGGCAGCTACCGCCGGGCTGATCATTCACGCAACGTTCGACAGTTCTATCACTAACAACCAAAACGCCGCGGCGATTGAGGCGATGATCAACCGTTCCATCTCGATTTACGAATCGCTCTTTAGCGATCCGATCACGATTGAGATTCGTTACCGCTACTCAACGACTGCTCCAGACGGCACTCCACTGCCCCAGGGAACTCTCTCGCGAAGTGACTCCGTAATTTATGTCATCCCATGGGATATCTACATTAACGCCTTGAGGGCTGATGCAACGACCGACAACGATATTCTCGCGAACTCGAGTCTGCCGGGCAACGCACTGTCCGCAAATATCAAGCCAAAGGGCGCAAACGGCCGAGCGGTCGGGTTAGACACACCACCGGCAATGTTCGCAAACGGTACAGTTGGGAACGGCGGACCATATGATGGGATCGTCACGCTTAATTCCTCCTTCCCATTTCAGTTCACCCGACCTGTCAGTGCGAATAACTTCGACGCGCAAAACGGCACCGAGCATGAAACAGACGAGGTCATCGCTTTTGGATCCCATGCAGACGTCTCTAACCTCCGCGCGCAAGACCTTTTCAGTTGGTCATCAGCCGGCGTTAGAAACATCAGCTCGAATGGCACACGCTATTTCTCCATCAACGGCGGCTCTACAAACATAGTCAATTTCAATCAGAACCGGAGCTTGGATTTGGGTGATTGGTTGAGCACCGCGTGCCCGCAAGCGCATCCATACGTGCAGAATGCCTCTGGTTGCCGAGGTCAATCATCGGACGTCACAGCTACATCACCGGAAGGCATCAACCTCGACGTTATCGGTTATGACCTGGTGACTGGCGCCAGGGCAGCAGTGGCTGACTTTAACGGCGACGGCCACCCGGATTATGTGCTCCGTAAGCCAAGCACGCATCAAACGGCGATCTGGTATCTAAACAACAACATTTATCAGGGTGGCGCTTTAGGTCCAAGCATCACAGTTGGCTGGGCCCTTGACGGTGTGGCGGATTTCAATCGTGACGTGCACCCAGATTACGCACTGTTCAATCCTACTACCGATCGAACAGCGATTTGGTATATGTCGGGGCCAACGCGCATCGCAAGCGCATATGGGCCAACGCTTCCCGGTGGCTGGGATTTGGTGGCTACGGCCGACTTTAACGGTAATGGCTACCCGGACT
>QHOS01000072.1 GCA_003219415.1 Verrucomicrobiota bacterium
CGTATCGAACGACCGACTGCGATCCCCTCAGGCGAGACTCCAAGGCCCTGCGAAAAAGTATCGCCAACGTCGACAACGCCAATGTCATAAATCTGATATTGAGGAGTGGGTGCAGAGGTTGCGGCAACTGTCGTAACGCTTGTTAACGCCGCTGCAAGCACACTGGAGAAGGTATTGGATGTGATTCTGATTTTCATGTTAGCTTTCGTCTTATCCACGAATGAACACTAATCTTGATGGAATGACGAATTCGAATGTCGAATAACGACGGAATGACGAAGCCGAAATGATGAAAGCAGTATTCATTCGGTTCACGGATTACTGATCACTGATCACTCGGAATAAGGGTTACGGCGGCGTCGGGCGAATATGCGGAGTCGGCCGCGGCCTAGGAGTCACTCTAGGTGTTGCTGTAGGAGTAGGCGAAGGTGCAGGAGCGTTGTACAGTTCTGCACTTGGGGACACGTCAAAATTGCTATCAAATCCTCCCACGGCAAGCACCATGCCGTTGGCCAGCAACGTCGCGCTATGCAACTCGCGTGCGGCGTTAAGGCTGCCGGTGACACTCCAACTGCCAGTCGCCGGATTGTACAGTTCCGCGCTTGCGGTAGGGTTACCGCTGATATCGGCTCCCGCCGCAACAAGCACCATGCCATTGGTCAGCAACGTGGCGCTGTGCAAATCGCGTGCGGTGTTGAGACTGCCAGTGAAAGTCCAAGTGCCGCTTTCTGGGTCGTACAGTTCCGCGCTGGCTATAGGGGGAGAAGGGAAAGTGATATCGTCTCCTGCCGCGACAAGCACCTTTCCGTCAGGCAACAACGTCGCCGTGTTCGCGGACCGTCCGTTATTTAGGCTGCCGGTGAGAGTCCAGCTCCCGCTGACCGGATCATACAGCTCTGCGCTCGCAAGAATGCCACTGTTGGTACTCCCCGCTGCGACAAGCACCATGCCATTGGTCAGCAACGTGGCGTTCTTAACCGTGCGAGCGGTGTTCAAATTGCCGGTGAAAGTCCAGCTCCCACTCACCGGATCATACAGTTCCGCGCTCGCGAGTACATGGGTCATGCTATCATATCCTCCAGCAACAAGCACCATGCCATTGGATAGCAACGCCGTCCGGTGGCCGTCCAGGTCCCGCTGGCCGGATCGTACAGTTCCGCGCTCGCGGAAGCGTTGAAATTGCTATCGAGTCCCCCTGCCACCAGCGCCATGCCGTTTGGGAGCAACGTCGCAGTGTGCAGATAGCGTGCGGTGCTGAGGCTATCCGTGACCGCCCAACTCCCGCCATTCGGGTGCGATGGCGCTTTGACACTCGAAGTACTCTTGCTTATAACTCGCTGACCTCGCTGTCCCCACGCGCGGGGCATCACCTGGATGACGAGAAATAGTAAGATAAAGACAAACGCGCCCCAACGGAGACTTTTGGTAATAGTGGTGATCCTCCGCTTTTTCATTTGTGTTATACTTTCTTCAAATTGCTATTAACCACTAATGAACACTAATGAGCAGTAACGACTTTGCTGGAAGAAGGAAACGGCGAAAGGGAGAAACGGTGATACGGCGACTTCCTCTGTTCGCCCATCCCCCGATTCACCAATTCGCCGGCTCGCGCACTCATGGTCACGTCGGCGTCGGGCGAGCATGTGGCGTCGGACGCGGTCTGGGTGTCACTCTAGGCGTAACAGTCGGCGTTGGACTAGTTGTCGGTGTGGTTGTTGCTGAAGCCGTAGGAGTAGCTGTCGCTGTAGGCGTAGGCGTGGGTGTTGCGCATGGCACGTATAGAGCCACATCGTCCACATACATGCCAGTAAGATTGCCGAGGCCATCTTGGTGCACCAGGAATCTAATGCCTACCGTCATCCCCGCATACGCCGTCATATCCGCCGTGGCGTTGAGCCAGGTCTGCCCATTCTCACACTGGTGAAAGATCGTCTGTAGAATGTTACCGTTACCGTCAGTGATATAAGCGTCCTGCCAGTCAGACGCTATGTCGTCGGTGGTGCAGTCCCAGTGCCAGAAGCTTAATGTCCCGCCATCGACAGGCACTGTGAATGACTGAAAGAACGAGCTATCCCCGGAGGGCTCAGCTCCATTGCCGCAGAATTGAGAAAAGCTCCCGCCCGCGAATGCAGAATAATTTCCGCTGTGACGGTGGTCATTGGTGACAAAGGGCTCTGGGTTTCCGGGATCAAAGATTGCCCAGCCTTCGAAATGGCCGGTCTCAAATCCGCCATTAAAGACGATCCCGCTGTCACAACCCACAGGCGCGGGTGTAGGCGTTGGCGTTGGCGTTTGTGAAGCTGTTGGTGTCGGTGTGGGCGTTCCAGCTGGCGCTGTAGCGCAGTATTTCCCGCCGGTGTTAAACGAAGGGCTGCTGGATCCGCCCCAGACGATCATTTGGCTATCAGTCCAGACTGCAGTATGAAACGCTCGGCCAGCGGGCGCGTTAGTGGTGCTAGTGGCCGTCCAACTGTTGGTGCCGGGATTGTATCTCCCGCCAGTGTTCTCTTCACCGGTAATGCCTGTTCCGCCCCAGACGATCATTTCGCCTCCGATCCACACCGCGGTGTGACGCTCTCGGGCAGAGGGCGCGTCTGTCTGGGTGGTAGCTGTCCAATTGTCGGTGCTAGGATTGTATGCTCCGCCAGTGTTCAAATACAGGCCAATATCTTCTCCGCCCCAGACGATCATTTTACTGCCGGTCCAGACTGCCGTGTGCGCACCTCGTGGAGCCGGCGCGTTGGTAGTGTTGGTGGCTGTCCAACTGTCAGCGGTTGGGTTGTACCTCCCGCCGGTGAGCAAAACCTCGAGACAGCCGAGTTCGCTGCATCCGCCCCAGACAATCATTTCGCTGTCGGTCCAGATGGCGGTATGGTATTGTCGCGCAGTTGGTGCATTAACTGTGCTAGTCGCTGTCCAACTGTCGGTGCTGGGGTTGTATCGCCCGCCCGTGTTCAAAAAACCGCTATTGCCGAGTCCGCCCCAGACAATCATTTCATTACCGGCCCAGACGGAAGTGTGCCACTCCCGGCCTTCCGGCGCGTTACTGGTACTGGTGGCTGTCCAGGTGTCCGTCGACGGGTTGTATCTGCCGCCGTCGTTCAAAGGGGGACCACCGTTATATCCGCCCCAGATGATCATTTCGCTGCCAGCCCATACTGCAGTGTGAAGTTCCCGGGCAGCAGGTGCGTTAATGGTGGTGGTCGCCGTCCAACTGTCGGTGCTTGGATTGTATCTTCCACCGGTGCCCAAATAGTTGGCATCACTAGCCCCGCCCCAGATGATCATTTCGCTGCCGGTCCATACTGCCGTGTGCACCAGTCGGGCAGCGGGTGCATTAGTGATGCTCGTGGCTGCCCACGTGTCGTCGGTGCAGGCGCCCGCCGGAGCCGCTATCACAGGAAGCGTGTAGGTTGGCCTCCTCACTGCTGCCATTTTTATCGCCACTTGGGTTTTGGCACTACCTACCCACGGCCGCTTTGAGTCGCTACTAAGTGTTCGGTCATGAGCATAGACCTCGGGGAGTGAACGTTCGGCGAGCAAAGGTCTAGCCAGACATTCAGCGATCACGAAAGGATCGTTGCCGAGCGCGTCGAAGAGTTCCTGCAACACCTCGGGCTGCTTGGTGTGCGTTGCCATGCGATCCATCTCGGCTTGCAACTGCTCGGCCGTGATCGGCCGTTGCCAGTAATCTTCCAGCGCCTGTGAGTTGTGCAGATAGTCCGCGACTTTCTTCTCAAGCTGCGCCTGAGACATCACTGCATCGAGCGACGGCTTGGGATCAGAACGGTCTTTTGGCCAGATGCGGTGACGCCAGTACACGTCTTCGATAGCTCGTTGATACGCCACGCGCTCTTCGAACGTCAGCGTTCTTTGGGAAGCGTTCGAAGATGCTTGCGGATGGAGGAACGCCAGTCCCGATCTTGTCGGGATGAAGATCAAACAAGCTGTCGCTGCGCAAAGAAGGAGACCGGTCAAAGCGCGCAAGTTAAAAAAGGCTGATTGAGTAAATGACTTTTTCTTCATTGCATTTACCAATTTCTGATCACTCATCACTAATCACCGTTCCCCCTTTTTAGGGCGGTGTTGGACGATCATGCGGAGTCGGACGCGGCCTGGGTGTTGCTCTTGGTGTAGCAGTAGGTGAAGGCGTAACTGAGGGCGTGGGCGTCCCGCTAGGTGTAGGTGTTACCGTAGGACTTGGCGTTGGCGTTGGACCA
>QHOS01000073.1 GCA_003219415.1 Verrucomicrobiota bacterium
CTGGTCTCGGCGTGAAAAGTCCACTCGATTAGCGTGTAAGAAAACGCCGAACGCTCAACATCCAACTCCGAAAATCTTCGCGACCCGGCGCCCAACGTTCAATCGGAAATTACGCGGGCGCGCCGCAGACGCTACCGAAGGCGCGGACGGTCGGCGATTAAGCGCGCACAGGCACGCTGGCGGTGCGCTCGAGTTTGCCCCAGCTGACCCAGGCGCCTTTGATGGCGCGCAGGATGGCTTTCCAGATGCAGTAACTGAGCATGGGACGATAGATCAGGCGCATCGGCAGGATGCGCCAGGCACTCAGGATTGGTTCGCGTTCCAAAATGCAGGCGAGCGTGGCAAGGAGGACATCCATCGCAAGAAACGTGATCACGAATGGCAGCACCGCGTTCCATGTGCCAAATGGGAGCGTGGCGAGGAGGAACAAGTCCACCATCGGCGTAATGGCAACGAGGATGATCTGGAAAAACCAGATACTCGGCAGACTGAACCAGCCGAGCGCGCGATAGTTCCAGTTGAACACCATGTCGCGGTGTTTCCATAGGCATTGCAACGTGCCGTAGGCCCAGCGGAACCGCTGTCGTGCAAGTGTGCGCACGCTTTCGGGCGCTTCTGTCCACGCGATGGCGTCGGGCACGTAAACGATGCGTTGCCGATGCCTGTGCAACGTGAGCGTAAAATCGGTGTCTTCGGCGAGCGTTTGCAGACTCAGCCCGCCGGCTTCATCGATCGCATCCTTACGCACAGCGCTGATCGCGCCGGGAACGACGGTGATGCAATCCCAGCGGGTGTAAGCGCGCCGGTCCAAATTAAAACCACACGTGTATTCCAAAGCCTGACAGCGCGCGATGAACGTGCGCAAGTTGCCGACCTTCGCGTGACCTGACACAGCGCCGATGCGCGCATCAGCGAATGGCTCAAGCAAGCGCGGGAGCGTATCGCGCTGACATTGCGTATCTGCATCAATGAAAACAATGGTGCCGTGACGCGCAGCGGCCAGGCCGCGTTGGAGAGCTTGCGCCTTCCCACGGTTTTCCTGTCGCAATAAACGAACACGCGGCTCGCTATTTGCAGCGCGCTCCACTTCGGCGGCAGTTGCGTCGTGCGAACCGTCATCCACAACGACGACTTCAATTTCGCCTTTGTAATCGGTGGCAAGAAGTGCGCGCAAGGTTTCGGCAATCACCTTGCCTTCGTTGTAGGCGGCAATTACGACGCTGACTGGCTCGGCGAAATTTGTTCTCGGAGTTCGTTTAAAACGATAAGCGAGCCAGATAACGATCAGCGTGCGAACGACCACTAGCGCCGTCGCCACAATCATGAACGCCCAGAGGAACTCCTCGATGGTATGGTAAACGCGAAAGCCGGTGCTGCTTACCAGACGGGTGAGCGATTGCCCATTATTTTGCACGACGGGCATCAACGCGTCGCGCGTCGTGCCCAGCAGCGTGCTCAAAGACACTACGGTATCGCCCCGCTTATGCAGCCAATCCAGAATGTGCGGAAGCGCTTCCACTGTCTGCGAACGGTCTCCACCTGCATCGTGCAGCAAAATGATGCTGCCATCGCGCCGTTGTTGCTTTACGCGCTGCAGGATGACGTCCGCTCCCGGCTTTGACCAATCCTGCGGATCGATGCTCTCCAGAACTATGAGATAATTGAGGTCTTCCGCGATCTTGAGCGGAGTCAGCTCACTCAGTTGCGTTGGACTGCTATCAGCGGCGTAAGGCGGACGAAACAATGTGGTGGCCCGACCTGTTATCGTTTCGAGCAAGAGCTGCGTCGCATTCAACTCCACCCGAATGTGTTCGGGCCAGCAGAGCGCGAGATTGGGATGATAATAAGTGTGATTCCCGATCTCATGTCCTTCGTTGACGATGCGGCGAACGAGATTCGGGTATCGTTCCGCGTTCACTCCCACGAGAAAAAAGGCCGCTTTCACATTTGCTGCTTTGAGAATGTCTAAAATCTTTGGCGTCCATCGTGGGTCGGGGCCATCGTCAAAAGTGATTGCAACCTGATGCTCGCCGCCAGCGCCCTGGTGATAAAGCGTTGGGAATTCTGCAAACCTCACGTACTTCGCCGTGAGATAGCCCTCCGCGTCCACAGCGAGTTTTCGCAATCCGTCGGTGCGATCCTCGTCAACAGTGACAATTTCGCCGTCGCCGACATCGGTTATTGTATCGGTCGATTTTATCAATTCGAGCGCCTGCCGCGTCTGATTGTCGAGTCCGCCAGAGGATCCCGATTGAGTCGGGATGGCGAATTTGAAATCCCGCGGGACATTTAACGCATCCCAAATCGCCGGATCTTCGCTGCCGAGCCTATAAAGCGCGAACCCGCCAGCCTTCTTATCGCGCACCTCGCGCAGTTGGTTAACAAACGTGACCGCATCCAGAAACCAGACGGCATGCTCCTTATCTTCATCCTGAAAATAAAAATACGGGCTGTAAGTCGGGCCCCGCACCTCCGCGCTCTGGATTTCCGCGTCATTAGCGCGGCTCATCGCTTCGGAAAAGCTGATCATCTCAGCTTTTCGCCCGCCGATTGTCCAATCGTATCCGTAACTGCCGATTGCGAAGATCCATTGCTTCGTGTCGGCATCCTCCAGCAGGCTGTGCAGCCAGCCTTCAAACCACGAGCGCGATGCCAGCGGCCCGGGCGGATCGGTGTCCGAGGTTTCGTCAAACAACATCGCTACAAAACGATCGACATTGTCGGAAAGCGCTTCGAAATCGATGTAATCCAATTCCTGATTAGGCTGAACGCACAGCCAAAGCTCCTTGTTATCGTCGTGCAACGCGTCAGCAAACTTGTCGATGAATCCAGTGATATCTTTTTTGTAAGCCGGGTCGACTTGCTGCCAGTCGACCACAACGCCCGCGGCTTTCGCGTTGCGCAAGACGGAAAGCACACGCTGGATAAACCGGTCCTGTCTTTGCGCCGGTCCATGCGCAAGATTTTCAATCGCTTCCGGCTCCCACGTGTCGCCGACAAGGTTTGTCAGCAGCGGCAGAAGCGCGATGCCCTTGTTTGCGGTCAGTTTCGATAGCCGGGTGTCTCCGTCGATTTGTAGATCGCCCAAGCCATCGATCACCGTCATCCATTCCGGACAGAGATGTGTAATCTGTCCTGCGTGTTGCTCGAGCGACGCGTAGCTGTACGGATCACCGTTCGCGTAGAACGCCAGGCGCACTTCGTTATTGGGCGATTTCTTCGCCGAAAGCTTGCGGGGTGAAGGCGCCGGCGCCGCGCCGGCAAGCTTTCTTGCCGCTTGTCGCGCTTGGGCAAATTTCTGCCACAGCAACGAGCTTGGAGACAATTGGTCGGCCGGATTTTGCTTTTGCAACGCTTTCAACTGGCCTTTCAACTGTCGCAGCGAAAACGG
>QHOS01000074.1 GCA_003219415.1 Verrucomicrobiota bacterium
CGAAACCGGCGGTAACGTAGCGTACTCGGCCACGTTTAACTTCAACCCGCAGAGAAACCAGCACGAAGAAGATGTATACTATGTCCGGGTGTTTCCTGGCGGACAAGGACCCACGCCGACACCGACGGTCACGCCAACGCCCACAGCGACAGCTACCCCTACAACTACTCCTACGCCAACTGCGACAGCGACCATTACTCCTACCCCGAGTGCGACCCCAACAGCGACACCAAGGCCTACTCCTACTCCGAGGTCTATTCCCACGCCAAGAGGGCGGCCTACTCCCCTGCCGAGACCGTGATTCCCGGAATCGGCGAATGGGCGACATAGATCAAATACGCTCGCCGTTTCGCCGTTTCTCCCTTTCGCCGTTTCCTTTTTCTTTCTTACCAGAGATCCGCAAATAAATTCTCGACAACGCAGCAATTTGCGATTACGGACAGCGCCAGCGAGGCGATCGAGATTCGTGAATCTTAATCCGCTTCATCAATTCAACGCTTTAACCACATCACTGATATGAGACGCTCCACAGTTTCACTCACCCTACTGGTTTGCCTGGGTCTACTAGTCGCATTAGGCACTGCTTCAGCTCAGCTGGCGCCCACTTGGAAGCCGCAGGGGCGCGAGCCTTTCGAAAAATATGATGACCCGCCCGCACCTCCTCGGAAGGTCGAGACATCACCGCGAATGATCTCGCGGTTCGGTCCGTTCACCAGTCATCAAGTGAATGTCGATGCGAGTGGTAACAACATCGTGGGCGACGCTGCGAATGAATGCGCGATTTCCGTTGACCCGACCAATCCCAGCAGGATGGCTATCGGCTGGAGACAGTTCGATGATGTTACCTCCAACTTTCGCCAGGCTGGCTATGGCTATACCACCGATGGTGGGCTGACCTGGGCGTTTCCGGGTGTGTTACAACCGGGCTTTTTCCGAAGCGATCCCGTCACGGGCTCGGATGAAACAGGGACTTTTTTCTACCTGAGTCTGCGATCGAGCTGGCCACAACAAACATTTTTCTGTGATGATATGTGGCGCTCGACTAATGGCGGAGCGACCTGGGACCTAATTTCAGGCAAGCAAGGCGCGATCGGAGGCGATAAACAATGGTTTACGATTGATAAGACGTGCGGCCCGGGGCATCACTTTCAATACCAGGCGTTCGATCAGTCGAACTGTGCGGGCGGACTGTTCAACCGTTCGACCGATGCAGGAGTCACATGGGAGACGCCAATTGATATCCCTAACGAGCCCATTTTCGGAACGCTCGATGTTGATAGCAACGGCAACCTCTACGTCGGTGGCGAAGGATTCGATTTTCGGTGCGCGCGTTCGAGCAATGCGCAATTTGGAAACCAGACCCCGGTTTTTGATCAGGTCACCCCGGTTAACATGGGCGGCGATCTGGCTGGCGGCGGGATCAATCCAGGAGGCCTGGATGGGCAGGCATTTCTTGCAGTGGACCATTCGGGTACCGCGACGAACGACAACGTTTACATGCTGGCGAGCGTTCAGCCGCCCGGAAGAAGCACGACCGACGTGATGTTCGCTCGCAGCACCGACGGCGGCGCAACCTTCAGCGCGCCCGTCCGAGTTAACGACGACGACAACCCGAGCAAGTGGCACTGGTTCGGCACGTTCTCTGTAGCGCCCAATGGCCGGCTCGACGCGGTCTGGTATGACAACCGCAACGCGAACAATCTCGATTCGCAGCTTTTCTACTCCTACAGCACTGACGCGGGCGTTACGTGGTCGACGAACGTGCCGGTGAGCAATGCGTTTAACCCCCAAGAAGGCTGGCCGAACCAGAATAAGATCGGCGATTACATCACCATCGTTTCCGACGACACTGGTGGCAATGTAGCTTACGCTGCCACCTTCAACTTCAACCCGACCAGAGGCCAGCACGAACAAGACGTGTACTACGTTCGCGTCTGTCCCAATGCGCCCTGCCCACAGCCGACACCTGGGCCATCGGTCGTGCCGTGCGGTAGTCCTACGCCTACATCAACACCAACAGTTACTCCAACTGCGACACCTACAGCAACCGTAACACCGACTCCTACCGCAACACCGACAGCTACGGCTACACCCACAACTACTCCACGGCCAACGCCGACACCGAGGACTGCTCCATCGCCGAGAGGGCGTCCGACTCCGCGGCCGAGACCGTAGGCCCTGATCTCCAGTGATTAGTGAATTGTAGAGGCAGCCGTGCCGGCTGCAATTTCGCTATCCTCGCAGGCGACACGCGCTTCGGCGCAGATCGAGGGGTATCAGTTTGGCGTCGCAGAGCTCCGCCTCCATTCCGCGAAAATATGAGTTTCAATCCTGTTACTAAAGAACTTCACAGATAATTCTCGACAACGTTGTTGTTCTGGATAAAGGGACCGCGAGCTTTGACGCTCCCTTGGCGCGCCAGGTAAATCACTGTCAGCTATCCACTATCAGCCATGAATAAAAAACGACTACCAGCCATCAACTATCAGCTATTAGCTACCGTAATGCTTCTGCAGTTCGCCCTTTCCGCCGTCTCGGGACAGACGCTGGCGCCTATTCGCAAACCGCCATTCAACGAGCCGCTCGAAAAATACAACATGCCGCCTGCGCCTCCTCGGAAAATAGAGACTTCGCCGCGCATGATCTCGCAATTCGGCGTGTTCACCAGCTTCCAGGCGAACGTCGATGCCCAAGGCAACAACATCCTCGGCGACGCTGCGAATGAGCCGTCCATTTCCGTGGATCCAACGGATGGCAACAAGATGATGATCGCCTGGAGGCAGTTCAACAGCATTAACTCCGATTTCCGCCAGGCTGGATGGGGTTATACGACTGATGGCGGCGTGCACTGGACTTTTCCCGGTGTGTTGCAAAGCGTTTTCCGCAGCGATCCAGTGACCAAATCGGATGAGGCAGGAAATTTTTTCTATCTGAGCCTCCAGTCCGATCAGAACACGTCGTTTTTTTGCGACGATGTCTGGCGCTCAACAAACGGCGGCCAAACCTTCACGGAGCAGTCGCCCGACCAAGCTGGCCACGGAGGCGATAAGGAGTGGTTTACCATCGATACGACCGGCGGCACGGGTCATGGATTCTTGTATCAGTTTTGGACCGGCTTTTTCGCCTGCGATTTCGGTGAGTTCAACCGGTCGATCGACAGCGGGGTGACTTGGCAGTCTCCGATTAATATTCCAAACAATGCAGATACCGGAGCGATG
>QHOS01000075.1 GCA_003219415.1 Verrucomicrobiota bacterium
GGAATCACAGTTCGAACGATTTAACGGTGGTGGCGGCGCGCAGACAGTGAGTCTGGAAGCGCGATGGGCTCTTGCTGATTGGAACAAGATTCCGCTCAATCCAACACTCTTCGCCGAATACAAATTCGGTGTCGGCACCATTCGACACGAAGAAGTTCCACCTCCCCCAGGAGGAGGAGAAGAGGAAGAGAGCGGTCCGCCCAAGGTTCCCGATGCCTACGAAGTTCGTTTGCTTCTTGCTCAGGAGTTCTTCGGGCGCATCGAATGGGCAATGAACTGGTTCTTTGAAAAAGAGAACACCGGGGATCGTGGACGCGAGTGGGGCTTCTCGCAGGCTGCGATGACGCCGGTTCTCTTGCCTAACGAACGCCTGAAAGTCGGCATAGAAATGCAATATAGGAATTTGACTGTCAAAGACACACGCGGCAATCCCTTGAACAGCTTCACCATCGGACCAACCGTCGCGTGGAAACCGACACCAAATACGCGCCTTGATATTTCGCCGTTGTTCGGTTGCACGCACGACGCGCCGGTGGCTGATGTGTTTGTTGCCTTTTCCTGGCTCTTCGGCGGCGAGCGCGCTGAAGCCGAAGCACCTGTGTCCACGCGGTTCCGTTATCTCAGCAAAGTTTCCCGCGCTGATAAAGATTCAGACAAAGAAATGAAGCAGGTCGCGCCGCCGCCGTGTCCCGAATGGTATGGCGATCGCGAATGGAATGTGAATCTCTGGGGCACTTATGCATTCACCAACACCGAATTCGCTCCTAATCCTTCACTGGTGGACATCGTGCAAAGTACCAGCGAGGGCAATCCCGTCGTCGGCACCTACGACCATTATATCGGCGGTGATCACGCATGGGGCGGCGGAGGCGACGTGAAGTACTTTTTCTGTCGCTATGTTGGTCTGGGTATTGAAGGATTTGCTCTGGACGCCAGCAAACCTGGTTTCGATATCTTCGAGGATCCGACGATTCCGATCTTTGTTCACCGAAGAATCAATCACGATCACACCATCGGCTCTGTTTTAGGAACGCTTACGCTGCGCTATCCGATTCCTTGCACACGTCTTGCGCCTTACGCCTGGGCGGGTGTGGGTGCGATCTTCGGCGGTGGCGAAAGGGACATCGTTCAAACACAGGGACCCCCGGATGCATTCGCTGTCCATGCAGAGACGGACCACTTCGGTAGCGAAACCAAAGTGCTCGGTCAATTCGGAGCCGGTCTCGAATTTCGATTTGCGCGGCATATCGGTTGGACTAACGACTTGAGCTTCGGCGTGATCGATGGTCCAAAAAACAATTTCGGAATGATCCGCAGCGGTCTCAACTTCGCCTTCTAGCTGACGATCACAGCACAAAGGCGTCCTGGCCCAACGCTTCCAAAAACATTTTTCAGGGCTGACAGCTCCGAAAGCATTCGGAGTTGCTGAAGTGGAGAGGCCGCAGCCCGATGGAGCGGGCTTGGCTACACTTCCTCAATTGAGGCGATTGTGTCAAGCGCGCGCTGCGTAGCCGGTGATGAAGGCGTAATATCGAAAGCGCTTCAGGGGTCATTCCGAGCCGCGCAGATAAATGCCGGTCCGGCTCGGACTGAGGGACCTCACACCAACCGATTGATGACACACGGGGATATTTGCGTACTGCTTCGTGGTTATGTGAGGTCCTTCGCTCCGCTCAGGATGACTCGCGTTGATTGCTGGAACGATATTGCGGCAGCACTGCGGCGATTCACGCTTCTTGACCTCATTTCATCGCGCCGATACTTTTCATTTCGGAAAGGAGATTGTCGGTGAAAACCGAGGTGTCGATCGAATACTGCGTCGTTTGAAACTACACGCCGAAGGCCGTCAGTTTGGCGGCCAAAATTCTTGAGCTCGGCGAGCGCGTCAAGTCGCTCACCTTGATTCCCTCGAGCGGCGGCGCTTTCGAGATTCGCGCCAATGGCAAATTACTCCATTCCAAACTCGACACCGGCGATTGGCCGGACTTCAACGCCATTGTCATGGCAATCAAGAAAGCAAAATAGCGCGTCCGCTTGTTTTTCACCGGCCACTGTCCTGGCGCATGCAATAGGGCCTTGGCCGTTAAGATCTTTCAACGCCCAACACCCAACGCTCAACGCCCAACGCCCAATTCAGACAGTTGGACGTTGGATGTTGTGCGTTGGACGTTGGGCGTTTTCTCTGAGGAGAGTGAAGGGTGCCTGGTGGTCCTCGCGGTCTTCAAAACCGTTGTCGGTTCCGCGTACCGGGACCGAGGTAGGTTCGATTCCTATCCTCTCCGCTTTTTCAGTTGGATTGGCGTCCCGCCAATCGTATCGGCAGGGATGCCGATTCCACAAAGGAGGTGACTAAACATGTCGCGTGAGCAAGTCCGAAGACTCACTTCGCTCTCATCCTGCGCCGGGTGAGCTTCCAAATTGAGCCAACAAGCCCTGCGACAAGTTTTGCCGCAGCTTCCCCTTTCTGTGGATCCGAAAGTGATCGTAAACTCGACCACGTTCGATGATGCCGGCATTTACCGGCTGGATCGCCATCGTGCGCTCGTGCAGACCGTCGATTTTTTCACACCCATTGTGGACGATCCCTTCTCTTACGGTCAAATCGCGGCCGCCAACTCGCTTTCGGATATTTTCGCGATGGGTGGGCGGCCGTTGACCGCGCTGAATATTGTTGGTTTCCCGACGGACTTGGTTCGGCCGAGAGTGATTGCTGCGATCTTACGCGGCGGTTTGGCCAAAGCTGCCGAGGTGGGTTGCGCCATCATCGGCGGCCATTCCATTCGCAATCCCGAGCCAATTTACGGATTGGCCGTCACCGGAGTGATTGATATTCGCCGGCTGACAACAAATGCAAATGCGCGCCCCGGCGATCTGTTGGTGTTGACCAAACCGCTGGGCACAGGCATTGCCACCACAGCGATCAAACGCGGAGCTGCATCGCGGCCCCTGCAGAAAAAGGTCATCGCGTTGATGTCGAAAGTGAACACCGTAGGCGCCGAACTGGCGGAGCTACGGCTGGTGCGCGCGGCGACTGATGTGACCGGTTACGGATTGATGGGCCACTTGATTTCACTCTGCCGCGCCAGTGGCGCCTCTGCCGAGGTCGATACGAGCGCGGTGCCCATGATCAGTGATGAGATCGTCGATTTAATCGAACAAGGCTGCGTCCCCGGCGGCAGCCGCGAAAATCTCGTTGCCACAACCGTGGCTGTCGATTGGGGAAAGACCGACGAACCGCAACGAATTCTGTTAACCGACGCGCAAACCAGCGGCGGATTACTCTTGTGCGTCCCCGAAGCGAAGCTGGAGAAAGTTCTTGGAATTTTGCGGCGAAGGCGAACGCCTTGCGCGGCTGTCATCGGAAGAATTAGCGCCCATCGGTCTCGGCGTCCATTGATATGCGTGAAAAGGTGAAACCGCGCTCCCGCCGGGAAATTCCTGCCGTTAACAAGGTTCTCGATGCGCTGGGCGAATACGACCTCGCCACGGCGAGCAAGCTGCCGCGCCCTCTGGTTGTCGATCTTGTCCGACGAGGACTGTCGAAAATACGGAGCAACAGCGAGATCCCGGAATTTGAATCGACAGTCGAACAACTCCATCGATCGCTTGAAGTATTTCGCGCCAGCCGGCTGCAACCGGTCATCAACGGAACTGGGATTGTAATCCATACAAACTTCGGCCGCGCGCCGCTTACCCCAGAGGCTGTCCGTGCTCTCACCGAAATCGGCTCGGGCTATTCCAATCTGGAATACGATCTTGCAACAGGCGATCGCGGACACCGCGGCGCGTACATTGAGAATGCGCTTGCGCTACTTTGCGAAGCCGAAGCCGCAACGGTAATCAATAATTGTGCAGCGGCTCTCGTTTTAATCGTTCACCATTTCATCGAGCAGCAACTTGACGGCTTTAAGCCGTCGAGTTCGCGCGCGACTAAATCAGAAGTGATCGTTTCCCGTGGTGAGCTCGTGCAAATCGGGGGCGGTTTTCGAATTGGCGAGATAATCGAAGCTGCGGGAGCCACCTTGCGCGAGGTCGGAGCAACCAACAAAACGACCCTCGACGATTACAGACGCGCTATTGGTCTCAGGAGCGCGATGATTCTGAAAGTTCATCGCAGCAATTTCGTTATGAGTGGTTTTGTCGAGTCGCCGTCTGCGGCGGAAATCGCTGCGCTCGCAAGGAAAAAGCGAATTCCTTTTGTGCAGGATTTGGGCAGCGGGGCCGTCGTGCCGACTGAGCAATTTAACATCGCGGAGCACGAACCGACGCCGTCAGATGCATTGAAAGCCGGAGCGGATCTGGTCTGCTTTAGCGGCGACAAGCTCTTCGGCGGGCCACAGGCGGGAATCATTGCGGGAAAGAAGCGACTCGTTACGGCCTTGAAACGCGAACCGCTATTTCGCGCGTTGCGTTGTGACAAGCTTTGTTTCGCTGCGCTGCAAGCCACAATCGATCTTCACCTCAATCAAGCTGTGACGAAAATTCCGGCAATTGGTCTATTGCAAGTTGCCGACGACGAACTGCGCAATCGAGCCGCGGTGATAAAGACCGGTCTGGGTAATCTGCCGCTGCAAATCGAAATTGGCCGGAGCACAGCCAAGGTTGGCGGTGGCACATTGCCAAAATCGACGATGTCATCTGTTACAATTGAAATTGTTCCGAGGCATTGTTCGCCGGCCGACTTAGCGGCCCGCCTGCGCAGCACCGCTCCGCCGATCATCGGCTATATCGCCAATGACCGTTTCAAACTCGACCTACGCACGATTCTTCCGCACCAGGATGATGCGGTCGTCGATGCGATTCGCGCAGCATGCACCAAATGACGGAGAAACATTTCATCCTGGCGACCGCGGGTCATGTCGATCACGGAAAAAGTGCACTGGTGAAAGCGCTCACGGGAATCGACCCTGATCGGCTCCCCGAAGAAAAGGCGAGACAAATCACAATCGATCTCGGCTTCGCAGAGCTGAATGTTGTCGGGCCCGAGGAGCAACGGTTCCATATTGGAATCGTCGATGTGCCCGGTCACGAAGATTTTGTTCGAAACATGATTGCTGGAGTCGGCTCGATCGATCTCGCGCTTCTGGTGGTTGCTGCTGACGATGGCTGGATGCCGCAAACTGAAGAGCACGTGCAAATCCTCAATTATCTTCGTGTGCAACGCGGCGTAGTCGCGCTTACGAAGAGCGATTTGGGCGGCATCGACGTCGTAGCGGAGCAGATTCGAGAAAAACTGCGCGATACCCGATTTGCGCGCGCGTCAATCGTTCCAACGTCGATTCGCACCGGAGAAGGGATCGATAGTCTCAAGGACGCAGTCGCGACTGAGCTCGCGATGTCGGAGCCGCAACCTGACATCGGCAAGCCACGCTTGTTCGTCGATCGAGCGTTTACGCTGCGTGGAATCGGAACCGTCGTCACAGGCACGCTGAGCGGCGGTTCAATTCGACGCAGCCAGGATGTCTTCGTTCAACCCGGAAATGTTTCAGCTCGGGTTCGTTCCATTCAAAATCATGGCCGTAATGTCGAAATCGCTCAGCCAGGAATGCGCACGGCTATCAAT
>QHOS01000207.1 GCA_003219415.1 Verrucomicrobiota bacterium
GAGGCGAATGGTGGCTGAGTGTAAATGATGGAACTTACAAAATGGGTAGGGGAAAGATTGACAATCCAAATGTCACGTTTGCAGCGAGCGATGAAGACTGGGTTGCTATGTCAAATAAAACCCTCAAAGTCCACTGGGCATACTTGACTGGCCGCTTAAAGATTCAAGGCAGCCATAGTTTGGTAAAAAAATTAGACGAGATTTTTCCTTAAAATTGGAATGACTCTGCGCAGGGTCACGGCGGTTGCCTCTCATAAAGCGGCAGTCGGTTTCAGAACGCTCAGGGACAACCCGCCGCTACCCGCCTTCACTTCGTTTCCGTCTTCGTTCGACTACGACGTGACGAGAGCAGCAACCGTTGTGCTGGGGGTCGAACGAGGGGACACTGCGCGCTTTTCGCAATGCTGACCGTTTCACAACTTTCAAAATCGTTCGCCGGCCGGGCGCTCTTTGACGACGTCCCGCTCCAAGTCAATCGCGGCCTCCCGATCGGTGCCTCCGCGATGTTGTCGTCGAAGATCATGAAGAACGCGACGCTCAAGGTCTACAAAGGCGCGCCGCACGGAACGGCGACGACGCTGAAACACGAGGTGAACGCAGAGCTGCTCAGTTTCATCCAAGGCAAAGCGCAGGCGATGCAGCCAAACCGCTGACCGGCGTAAGTCGTCGCTCCGCATTGCAGTTTACGCTCGCCTTCGCCAGCGGTGGCTGATCTTATTGATTCGCTCATACGATTCGCTCACCCTTCGGGCTGCCCGTCTATGTCACGGCTTGCGAGTCCGTTCCATTCTCGTTAGACCTCGTGCGAACATTCGTTGTCTCCTCAAAGTTGACCGCGTACGGTGCTGTCCTCCTCGCCCTGACTCTGGTCGCGATGGCTTGGACGGTTTCTGGCCAGCAGGTCAAGCGATCTTCTGTCAGCGACGCGCCTCGAATCCGGGCTACGGTGCCCGCCGGAGCCGCCGCCCTTACGGCGCGACAGCACTTCCTAGAGATGTTTGCTCGGGCGTACTTCCCCGGACGAACTGGCCAACTCCTGGTCGTGCCACGTGAAGGCGATTTCATCACGCGGCCCGACCCTGACGTGGCCTACATGCACGGTTCACCGTGGGAGTATGATGTCGCGATTCCGCTGATGTTTGTAGGCCCTGCGGTGAGAACCGGACTGTACTCGATGCCGGCCGTGCAGCAGGATGTTGCGTCAACGCTTGCGGCTGCGCTCGGCGTGCAGATGCTCCCAACCGTAACAGGCCGTGTATTGCCAGTCTTGCGGACCGATTTTGCTCGACCGCGAGTTGTCATGCTGGTCGTCCTGGATGGCATGCGCCGGGATTACTTCGACCGCTATCCTGCGTCCATGCCAACGCTCACGGCCCTGCGCCAGCGCAGCGCCTGGTTCACTCATGCAGAGGTTAACTTTATCCCGACGTGTACTCCTGTTGGACACTCCACGATCGCGACGGGAACCGATCCTAGCGTGCACGGAATCACAGGTGTCAGCGTGTACGACCGCACGCACCGCCGGGGTCACGACCTATTTGCTGAAAGAATGCCGCAAGATTTAATGACATTGACGCTAGCAGATATCTGGCAGCTCGAGACCGCTGGCCGTGCGGTGATCTTGGCTCAGGGCAGCATCGATCGAGCGGCGACCCCGCTCGCGGGGCATGGAGCGTGTCAGTTGAATGGGACGCCCGTCGTACTTGTTAGCTACGATCGGCAGACGGGCGCCTGGGCCTCGAACCCCGACTGCTTCGTGCTCCCCGCATATCTGAAGGATCGCAATGCGAGAACACTATGGCAGGCCAGCGCGGAGTGGATGGGTCACAGAATCGACTCCCCCTCCGCTGTGCGCTATTCGGCTTTGTTTCCGGGATTCGAAGCCGATGCGCTGATCGCGATGATCGAGCACGAGCCCATAGGCGAAGATGATGTTGCGGATCTCATTCTGCTGAACTACAAATGCGCGGATTTCGTGGGCCACAAGTATGGTCCAGATTCGGACGAGCTCCGCGTCACGCTCGGCGAGATGGACCGTCACTTGGCGCGGATGCTAAGTGCGCTAGAGGCAAAGGTGGGGGCTAATTATCTCCTCGCGGTGACCGCGGATCATGGCATGCCGTCGAAACCATTGTCGCCCGACCGCCGGCACTTTGCGCCGGCGATCGTCGACCTGTTGCACGAAAAGTTTGATCCGGAGGCGAAGCAGTTGATTACGTCCTTCGAACCGGAAAACCTCCAGATCTTCGTCGATGAAGACCGGCTGCAGCATCTTGGTTTGACGCTGCGCGACCTGGCTCACTTCCTGGAATCGCAGCCGTTCCTTTTTGCGGTGTTCACAAACGACGACGTGCGCCGTGCGGCTCACGCGGCGAAGCCTGTGACGCCAACACGCAGGCGCTCGAAGTAGAAATAGACAAATTGAGCCAAATGGAATCGGGGTCGTGTCTAAACTCCGAAAGCTTTGATTCGATCGCTTCCCGCGCTCTCACCCTCGTCCCTCGGGTTCTGTGATCTATGTCGCGGCTTCCCAGCTCGCTCCATTCGCGAGCAGGCTATTTAACATTTGTTTCCGACTGCGCTCCGCGCTCGGCCACTATTTGCCGTGTACGGGAATGGAGATATCGATCTTCGCTTCTGCGGCAGAAATTCTCGTTTGACCGATCCACTCGCAGAATTCGATCCGCTTCACGCAAGAGGTTGAGAGTTGGTGGTTGAGTGTTGAGGGCCTTGCGGCAGACCAGCCTTCGCAAGGAGGCTCCGGCTCGGCAAGCACGACCGGCCTCTACACCGAGAGGCCGCGGTCAACGACCACGGCTACAGTTTTCCTCTTTCCTGATTAAAGAACGCGGGGAAAATGGATATTCAGCTTGATGCAAACATAGAGAACCAGGATCGCGCCAAGTGTGGAAAAAATGAGGCCGGCGGGATGAAATCGTCCGGTTGTCGGGTGCGAAAACATGTGGGTAACCGCGCCGCCAATGATCGACCCGATGATGCCGAGCACGATTGTCCAGAAAATCGTCATGTGCACGTGCATCACCGATTTCGCGATAACCCCCGCGATCAACCCAACAAGAATATACCAGATTAAGTGAATCATAATTTTTCCTCCGTTGTTGCCTGCAGAAAGTTGCCGAGTATGGCCCAGGCATTCCACAATTGACCAGACTTTTCTCGAGAGTTGCAGAATCATTGCTATCGCCCAGAAGAGATGATTAATTTCTGCTAACGCGAAGATTGAGATGACCGCCGAATAAATTCTCGAGGAGATCGAAGTTGCGGTTCGATAATCAAAGATGTCTAGCAAGTGA
>QHOS01000208.1 GCA_003219415.1 Verrucomicrobiota bacterium
AATCCCGCTTTATTTGAAACTCGTTCGCTTCCCAGCTCGCTCGCCACTACCCATTCGGCGAATCTAAGTCTCGCTCGTGTGCGGCGGCAGAAGAATCATCAGAGCAAATTGCAAAGTGCCGATGGCCAGTGGAAAAATGACGGCGGCATAAAAGAACGAAAACACGCCCGAGACCAGAGCATTGTAAACCTGCAAGAGACCGACTGCTGTGCCGAGAATGCCAAGCATATAAAAAAGATAGCGGTAAGCCCCCATATTCTTGATTACCGTCGGCCCTAGTTCTGATAGGCGTCGCCACGTCAAAAAACCAAAAGGAAAACCCAAAAGGAGCGAGAACCCGCTGCACCAGTTCCAAATGCAAAGCGGTGTCGGTTTGATCGTCATCAAGAACATGCCGAAGAAACAATCAAAAAGGGGGACCAGTGCATTGCCGAGCAAAAGCCACAGGCGAAACTTATCCCTTTGCGACCATTCGTGCAGCGACTTGCTGCGAAACGCCACCACGACTCCGGCAAATCCTGCCAGCGCCATCGCGATTTGAGCGGCGGTCGTCAGGGCTTCACCTGGTTCCATCGCTTTGGATTAGATAGGATTCAGCTGGCGCGAACAAACACGAATTTCGGGAGGGTTGATTGTCTGAAGCGGTTTCGCCGGCTGACTGCTATCTCAACTTCTGCTTTCGTCCCGCTTCAACGTTTCAACCCTTCAATTCTTCCACCCGGTATTCCTCGCTATTAGGTCAATGTCTGCGATTGATATCCTATGTCACTAGAGTCTTGCCCCAGCTGCGGCTACGCGCTTTCCATCATCGATCATCATTGCCGTCATTGTACTACCGCATCGCGGGCAATTCCGTCGCGACCCTTTGATGCGAAACACCTGCAGCAAATGATTGTGCCGGTCGTGGTGGCGTTAAGCGTTCTCGTTTACTTGCTCTTCTTTCGCTAACTGCCCGGTCCCACGTTAAGAGCGGCTGATCTTCGGCCTTTGACCTCCGGCTCGGCGTATTCGACTCTGAGCTCTCTGCAACGCAAGCGCTATCTCTTTGTCTGTATTAATCGTCGGGCCGACGACAACCCGAAGGGATGCTGCGCGCTGAAAGACTCGGAAGAAGTGTATAGAGCGTTGAAAGCGGAGGTTGCCGCGCGCGGACTCGCAAAGCTAGAGGCGCGCGTCTGCACATCGAGCTGTCTCGATCAATGCGAAACCGGCGTCACGGTTTTAGTCGAACCCGATCACTTTTTTTACGGGCGCGTCACGGTCGCCGACGTCCCGGAGATCGTGGATGGACTCGTTAAGGGCCAGCCGGTTAAACGGCTCGTGATTCCCGCGGATCAACACAATGGAGCTAGATGGGATGAGCGACATAGAAGGTAAAACTGCGAGGGAAGCAGCGAGCGAGTGCGGGCAGCGAGCAAGTTTCAAAGCAAGATAAATCCTGCTTACCCATGCATCATAAGCGCTCTTGATGCATGACCTCAACGGCCGTCAATGCAGCCGGTCAGCTGCCAAACGCTGTAGCCCGCCTTAGGCGGATCGCTCACTGCGGCCTGCGCAGCTTGTAACTGGCCCCCTGTGCAATCAGGGCGTGAACTTGTAGACGGCTCCGTCATCGTTATCGCCCCCGTGAACCGTGGCTCCGTAAAAATTTCCGAACCCATCAACAACCATCCCGTTATAGGCAAACGCGCCGTCTGGAGGGCCTTCGAAGGCGTGAACTACAGTTTCGATCCACTGACCGCCGCCAATGGGACTTAGCTTAAAGATAGTGCCACTACCCAAGCCACCCTCACTCGTAGTCCCATACAGATTGCCGACGCCGTCCGCAACAAGATTGCTGATGGGGCTATTGCCGTCGCTTCCTTCTTGGAAGCTATAGAGCACGCTCTCGTTCCATTCGCCGATAGCCCGGGGAGATAGCTGGTAAACAGAGCCGATACCATTAGCTCCGCCGTAATAAGTCGTTCCGTAGATGTTGCCCACACGATCAAACAGCAGGGCGCCATAGGGAAAACTACCATCCGGCTGTCCTCTGAACGAATAAATTGTCCTGAAATTCCATTCTCCGCCGCCCGTGCGCCTAAGCTCGAAAACAACTCCGCTTCCATAAGTGCCGCCGGCGGTAGCTGCGCCAAAGAGACGGCCATGGCGCAGAACCATCCTTCCAGCTGAGCCTGAGGCTCCGTCCGCGCCACCCGTAAAAGCATGAATGACCGTGAGGTTCCAAGTTCCATTATGTTCCTGATGGATTTTGTAAATAGTGCCTAAGCCGTACGCGCCACCCGTCGGCGCCATGCCATAGACATTGCCGCTCCGATCCAATGTCACCCTTGCGCCGGCGCCAGAGCCATCGTCTCCGCCGGTGAAAGCATGAATTACCGTCTGGATCCAGGTTCCGCCCGAGTTCGTTAGCTTGTAAACCACCCCACAGCCGCCTTCACAGCTACCTGACCCGCCCGTAACTGCCGTGCCGTATAAGTTGCCTTCGCGATCGACTGTTACTCCTTTGTAAGGCTCACCTCCATCGGTGCCACTCGTAAAGCTATAAAGCACCGTATGAACCCAGCCAGTAGGCGTAGGGCTGAGCTTAAAAACTGTGCCACTTCCGAAATCTCCGCCGAGCACCGTCGTTCCGTAAATGTTACCGGCGCTGTCCGTCTCCAAATCGGTATCGGCGTATTCGCCTTCATCTTCTTCACAACTAAAGATAACGTCCGTCGTTGTTGCGGTGGCTGCGGCCAGCGAGAGGACAAAAACCGCACTTGCTGCAAAGGCTCTGATCTGGAAATGAGTGGGGAATTTCATGGAGATTATTCCAACTGGCGCCGGTCGCAGAGTCAAGAACATTCGGATTACATCAGATCATCACAACCTGTAGCCGCTGTCGTCCTGTCACGCTGTAGCCTTTGGCGAATGGAGCGAATGGGCTGAGCGACATGGCCGGTTAAGCCGCGAGGGTGTGCGGTCGAACGCAGCGGGAGCTGCTGAGATGCAAAGCG
>QHOS01000209.1 GCA_003219415.1 Verrucomicrobiota bacterium
AGGCCTACTCCGACTCCGAGACCCATCCCAAGCCCAAGGCCGCGCCCTACCCCGCCGCGCTAACGCGTGGCTCGCCGGGATATGAGGCCGTGGGGGTTGAGGCAGAGCTATTCAGTAACTGATATCAATGATTAGATCCGGCTTATAAATGGGGACAGCCTGAGGGCAGGCTGTCTCCGCTGTTCTCCGTCGATAGACGTCGATGGAGCCGGGCCGCCCTCGGCACGTAACAACCTGGCGAAACTATCCATGAGATGAATCCGTAACGATGGCAATAACCTATTATGAAAATGACACACACTAGAATCCCGTTAACTATCCTAAGTCTTACAAGCGCCTGCGGACTGGCGCTGGCCATTCACGCTGGAAGCAAGTCGGTAGCCACCGTCGCAAGCAAAGCCACAGGTGGCTCATCAAGTTGGCACTGGCAAAATCCTCTTCCGCAGGGAAATAATCTTCGGGGCGCTTCTTTTGTGGATGCGGACACCGGCACCGTCGTTGGCGAATATGGCACAATTGTCAGGACTACCGATGGCGGAAATAGCTGGACGGTTCAGGTCAGCGGCACAACACAAGCTTTGTGGGCTGTTTCCTTCGCGGACGCAAATAACGGTACGGCCGTGGGTGAAGGGGGCACCATCGTCAGAACGACGGACGGTGGCGACCATTGGGCGAGCCAACCAAGCGGAACAACTCTTCAGTTTCGTGGAGTTTCGTTCGCTGATTCAAACAATGGAACGGCTGTCGGTTTAGGTGGCACCATTGTCAGAACTACCGATGGCGGAAATAGCTGGGCTCCTCAATCAAGCGGGACCTCGAACGATCTTTTCGGAGTTTCATTTATCGATACGAATACAGGGACGGCGGTGGGCGGAGCGTGCGGAATCGGCGGAAAAAGCACCATTCTCAAGACAACTAATGGCGGAAACACATGGGTTCCTCAGTCAAACCCAGGAGCGGTGTGTCTCTTCAAAGTTTCGTTTACCGATGCCAACACCGGCACAGCCGTCGGCGATGGAGGCCTGATTCTCAGAACGACCAATGGAGGTAATAACTGGTCGATTCAAACAAGCGGAACAACAAAAACTCTCTACGGAGTCTCATTCACCGACACGAATAATGGAACGATTGCCGGATTCGAACTAGGCGGGACGGGTATAATTCTCAGAACAACAGATGGGGGGAACAACTGGGTTGAGCAAACAAATTACTCGCTGCCGCAAGGAGCGAACGCTTTCTACGCCGTATCCTTCACCGATGCGAACACAGGTACGATTGTCGGCGACGCTGGCATAATTCTTCAGACAACCAATGGCGGAGAGCAATGGAACAGCCAGCCAACTGTCACCTTCAATTATTTGTACGGCGTTTCGTTTACCGATCCTAACACGGGAACTGCCGTGGGCTATGAGAATCCGGACGGCATGATTTTAAGAACAACCGATGGCGGTCACAGCTGGGTACGGCAAAACAGCGGAATAGGCGATCCGTTTGCCGGCCTGAACTTTTTCGGTGTGCACTTCGTCAATTCCAACGTTGGAACCATTGTAGGCCAGGATGGCATCGTCCTAAGGACAACAGATGGCGGCAACAACTGGACTCAACAGACCAGCGATACCACGGACTGGCTTTACGGGGTCCACTTCACTGACGAGAATAACGGGACAGTTGTTGGTTTCCTCAACGGAACAATTTTGAGAACAACGGACGGCGGCCAGAGTTGGGTCCCTCAGGTCAGCGGCACAACCAGTGGGTTGTTTGGAGTTTACTTTACCGACGTCAACACTGGAACGGTGGTTGGCGGGGTTACTGGCGAAAGCGTAATTCTCAGGACCACCGACGGAGGTGAGAACTGGGTTCCGCAAAATAGCGGAGCGAATAACCAGCTTCGAGGTGTCTGGTTTGCAGATGCCAACACAGGCACTGTCGTAGGTGATCAGGGTACCATTCTAAGAACCACAGATGGAGGACAGACCTGGGCTAGTCAGGTCAGCGGTGTCTCCGAGATCCTTTTAGGAGTCTCTTTTACGGATGCCAATAACGGAACAGCCGTTGGCCAACTAGGCACCATCATTAGAACAACAGACGGAGGACAGACCTGGACCCGCGAGGAAAGCGGTACAAACCAGGATCTCTATAACGTTTCCTTTGCTGAGACGAACACCGGAACCGCAGTAGGCGCCTTCGGTACGATTCTTAGAACAACCGCCGGAGGTCCTACACCCACCCCAACGCCGACTGCAACACCTACGCCAACCCCGACTCCGTCGGGGACTCCGAGCGGGACTCCGACAGCTACCCCAACAGCTACTGCCACGCCTAGAGCTACGCCAAGACCCCGCCCAACCCCGCACCCTCGCCCAACTCCGCGTTAAGGTGTAATCGTGATCGGTGATCAGTGAACGGTTGTAGCCGGGGTCGACGACCCCTGCTCTGTGCAGCGTTGTAGAAGGTGGATCGGCTTCCTGCTCGCGAAAGCTTTCGGAGCTCCGAAGACAATGTCAATCGCCGAAGGCGCAGGTAGAAATCCCAGATCATTGCGCGCATGGACAGCTAGGCGGCAAAGGCCGCATCCATGCTAACTAACACGTTGAGGAGTCGCCGCGGCGACCGTTCCACCTTGGAACCCAAAGCGGTGCGAGGACGCACCGCACTCCGAAAGCGCTTCGTGCAAAATCCATGGAGAAACCTCTTCTGTTTCGTCCGGTGAAGTCCGGACCTTTGGAGTGCAACGCGTGCTCTGGAATTCAGGAAAAACAAGCGAAATCAGAGACAGCTGACAGACAGGCTTGAAAGCCTTTTGACGCTCGCCTAGAATTCCGACTCCACGACGCGCGGCAAACTATCTATGAACAAGAAATCCACGTCCCAATCCGCACCTGCCCGCAGTAGCCTTGGCGAAGGGAGGTTCATTAATCTGCGCGTTTTAGTTGCTCTGGTTGTAGCTGTGACTGGCGTTGCTCTTGTGTTCTTTGCTACGTCCGCCCCTGGACAGGCAAAGCCGGGCGTCCACACCGACCGCGGCTCTGCCAAGTGGTCGAAGCCACTTGCCGCCGCTCCACTTGGCGGTCCGGTGGTCGTGAGCATTACTCCTATCCGAGGCCCGGAAAGGGCATACCAACCCGGTGCTGGCCTCGCCGACCTCGACCATGGCTTTGCCGCCGGGGCCACGCGTTACCTGCACGATGACGGCATCATCTACAATGATACGCGCGCCTGCTTCTTGTGGTCACAGGACGGTACCACGACGCTGTTCGAGCCGTCACATGACCTCAACACGACGCGGAGTGTTTACTTCGCGCATCAAATCACTCCCGATGGGAGCAAGGTGGCTGGTAGCGTGGCATTCC
This sequence comes from Verrucomicrobiota bacterium, assembly GCA_003219415.1. Lineage (GTDB taxonomy): Bacteria > Verrucomicrobiota > Verrucomicrobiia > Chthoniobacterales > UBA10450 > Udaeobacter. Next base: position 3,351 of record QHOS01000209.1, read on the forward strand.
TGAATACGCGCACTACTGCCCCATGGATCGGGGAGCGCGACGCCGGGCTCAAGTATCTTCCGTTGCTGCCGAATTATAGCGGCACCACAATCGCCATCTCGAACGATGGACGGCTAGCCGCTGGCACGTTGTTTGGCGGTGGGTTCAATCCTCCACCCAGTCAGGCGGCAGTTTGGCTCGATGGCGTGTTACAAACGTTGCCAAGCGCTCAGCTTTGGTCGGAGGTCGCAGGGGTATCAGAACCACACTTGCCACCCAACCCCCACCCGATGAGTAGCGACGGCTCAATCATCGTCGGCGCGTCCGGCCCGGCTTCCGACCAGCTACAAGCCACTAAGTGGGTGAATAGCGTGGAAGTGCCGCTCTCGACAGGCGATCCTCAAACTCAATCCAGTGTAGCGCTGTTCGTTACTGATGACGGAGTTGTTTTTGGGACTGCAATCGGTACCGACGGGCGCGTGCGAATGGTTCGCTGGGACAGCGACGGCACGCCGCAGATTCTCGAGCCGCCAAACGGTCTCAGTATCATCACGCTAAACGCAGTCGACCGCTCGGGCACGGTCGCGGGCGGGTCGCTCGCCTTGTCCACATCCTGCATACAACTCCCCGATCCGGCCTGCAACCAATCACCATTCGTGTGGACTGCCAGCGGCGGGTTCACGATCCTGCCCGAAAACGGTCATCAGGATTTCTATGATCTGAGCACAGTCACCGCTGTTTCTGACAACGGAAGAGTCGTTGTCGGAGCGCTTAGAGCATCGACTCGAACTGATGGGGACCCGCCCGACGTAGGCTTTGTATGGTCAGCAGATACAGGATTAACACTTATCAATGATATTATCGGCCAGCCTAACCCGGACTACTCGAGCACCGATCAAGTTAGCAGCGATGGGAATCGCGTCATGGTTACCGGCAACGCTCGCAGCCGACCAGGGAGTGACGACCATGACACGTTGGAATTGATTCTCGACCTGGCCTGGCCTAACGCGACGCCTACACCTGCTCCAACCCCTACGCCGAGCGCAACTCCTACTCCAACAGCCACGCCTTGCCCAGCCCCCTGGCAGATTGTAGCGTCCATGCCCGTGGACGTCTATGGGGCTGCAGGCACGTCTGACGGCACTTACGTTTATCAGGCTGGCGGCTACTCTTTCAACTCGGCAAACACCTTAAGCGTGTTTAACCGCTACGATCCGGTCGCTGACACTTGGACCACGCTGTCCGATATGCCGACCGCGGCGTTTATGGCTTCCGCCGTTTATTATCCGCCCGGCGACAAGATTTATGTGTTCGGTGGCGAAGATGCCGATAGCGGTGTGAACTACAACGTGACTAGGATCTATGATATTGCCTCCCAGACATGGAGCACGGGCGCCAATATGCCGGATGTGCGCAGCTTTATGGCATCCGGCTACAACAGCGACAATGGCAAGATATATCTGGTTAGCGGTTACAA